>JAYFRK010000391.1:0-11695 GCA_034925975.1 Clostridium sp. | reverse complement strand
AATTTAAGATAGATAACTATTGCAACAACTTTTATTAAATGATAATATTTAACTGTTGTAATTTAGATTGATTTAAAATATAAGGGGAACTGTGAAGTACATATTTAATTTGGGCATCTGATATGTATGGAGTTATTGATGCAACCCACCCTATATTCATATTTTTTATGAATATAGGTTTTTTATTTTATACAGAATAACTTATTCCATAATTAAATAGGAGGTATAGTTAAAATGAATATTTTAATTATTGACGATTCTGCTTTTTCCCAAAGAGTAATAGCTAACTTAATTGTGAAATATTTGGATAATGTAAATACTTATTTTGCAAATGACGGAGAAGAAGGCTTAGAAAAATTCAAAAGTATTAAGCCAAATTATACATTTGTGGATTTATTGATGCCTAAATTAAATGGAGAAGAGCTAATAAAACAAATAAATGAATATGATCCTAATGCAAAAATAATTGTAGTTTCTGCAGATGTTCAGAAAAGTATAAAGGAAGAAATAGATTCATATGGGGTAATGGCATTTATAAACAAGCCTTTTACTGAAGAAAAAGCAAAATCTGTATGTGAAATAATAAGGGATAGTGAAAATGGAATATAGAGTAGAAAGAGAAGACATATTAAAAGAATTATTTAATATAAGTGTAGGTAAGTCAGCAAGTATACTGTCTGAAATAATTAATAAAAAAATATTATTAAATGTGCCTAATTTGGAGATTTTAGATTTAAATGAAAAAATAATAGACATGGATAATTATCTTCCAAAGGCAGTACAGGGAAATATAATGGTATCCTCTATATCATTTAAAGATGAACTAAGAGGAAGGGCAAATTTGATATTCCCAGCTGATAAAATGAGAACATTTATAAACTTGTGTTTAAATGAAAATGATGAAAATCAATTAGGCAATATGAATTTTACAGATGTAGATTTCGATATTATAAAGGAAATTGGAAATATAATATTAAACTCAGTTATAGGTGAAATAGGAAATTATCTAAAAATAAAATTAAGTTATACTTTGCCAGAAGTAAAAATATTTAATAAAATAGATTTTGAAAAAAATATAAAGAGTAAAGAGTTTACTCATCTTTTAATGTTATATATAACCTTCAAAATAGACGGCTCAGAAATAGCAGGAGCTATAATAATTAATCTTACTTTAAGTTCATTAAGTGAGCTATTAAATAAAGTAGATAAGATAGAAGATGATTTCTGTGGATAGAATTTTATATGATATATTAAACAATATAAATGAAGGAATAATAATATTAAATGAAGATTTAAAAGTTTTATTTTGGAATAGTCATATGGAGCATTTAACTCATATTAGTGAGGAAAAGGTAATAAATAATTGTATATATGATGTTATTCCAAGTCTAGATAAAGGTTATTTTAGAGAGATAATGAATTGTGTAATTAATGATGGAAGAAAAATGTTTTTTTCAGCAGCTATGCATAAAGATTTGCTAAATAGTAATAAAAATTTAAATTTGAAGATAAGCAGAATAGATAAAGAGAATTTGAACTTTATACTTGTTGAATTTATTGATGTGACTAATCAATTTTTACGCATTAATCAATTAAAAAAATATGTTAATAAATTATATATTTTAAATAAAGAATTAAAGGAAAAAGAAAGAACTATTAATAAATTAGCTTATTATGATGGACTAACAGGTGTAGCAAATAGAACATTGTTTTATAAGATTGCAGATGAATTTTATAATAATGCTAAAAGAAATAATATTCTTTTAGGTCTTATGTTTATAGATGTTGATAAATTTAAATATATAAATGATACATATGGACATAAAAAAGGGGACGAGGTTCTTATTCATGTAGCTAAAATATTAAGAGAATCCACTAGAAAAGGGGATATAGTTGCTAGACTTGGCGGAGATTAGTTTTTAATATTATTACCATTTATAAAAAATTACAATGATTGTAAAGCTATAGCCTCAAGAATTGTTAATAATACTAAAGTTTTATATTGTAAGGAAGAACAAATAAAAATATCTTTAAGCATAGGTATTAGTATATTACCTAATGATGGAAATGATATTGATGAACTAGTATTACAAGCAGATAGGGCAATGTATAAAGCTAAAAGCCAAGGAGGAAATAGATACTATTCATTTTCCTAATAGTAATTTAAGTTATGTTAAAAATAAAGAAATGGAGCAAAATAATGCTCCATTTCTTTATTTTTGTTTTAGGCTAGCTTATGATAAGTAGTAGGTTATTTTAATTTCAATATAGATTGATATATTTCTATTTAGTAAAAATTACATAATTTTGTTATAATAAGTTTACTGGTATTATGTGATGTTTTGTAATAGTAATTTAGTGTGAATGATATTTGTATAAAATCAATGAGTAAATTTGGCTTATAAACATAGGCTGAATATGTGATATATGGAAACAGAAGGAGAAAATATGATTAAGCAACTAGAAAGCTTTGAAATAGAAGAAGTTATGAATATATGGTTAAAGACTAATATTACTGCTCATAGTTTTATATCAGAGCAGTATTGGATTAAAAATTATAATGTTGTTAAAGAGGAATACATGCCAATTTCTACAACTTTTGTTTACAAAGAGGATGGTATAATTAAAGCATTTATAAGTATTATAAACAATTCATTTATTGGTGCATTATTTGTTTTAAAAGATTACCAAGGACAGGGCATAGGAAGAGAACTGTTGGATTATTGTAAATCTCTATATTCAAGTTTAGAATTGGGAGTATATGAAGAAAACATGGATGCAGTTAACTTTTATAGGAATTGTGGTTTTGTGATTAGAAAGAAGCAGATCAATGAAGATTCTGGATTTATGGAATATATAATGTCATGGACAATTTAATATTAATAATACTACTGGAGGCAATATATGATTATAGAAAACAAAATAATAGAAGGAAAAAGCCTAACATGGGCACTTCGTTGTCCAACAAAATATGATGCAATTGAACTATCAAAATTAAGAGTTAAAATTGATGGGGAAACAGAAAATCTTGATAGGGAATCTGGTGAAGATTTATTAACGCCAAAAGATTTTGAAAAACTTATTTATGAAGATTCAATAGCGGAAAAAACTATATTTTTAGTTGCAGAAGTAGAAGGTAAAATTGTTGGATTTACTCGTTGCCAAGGAAGTAAATTAAGCAGATTTAGACATAAAGCAGAGTTTGGAATATGTATATCAAAGGAGTACTGGAGCTATGGAATTGGTAAAGTACTACTAGAAAATGTTTTGATGTGGGCAGATAATGTGGGAATTAAAAAAATTTCATTAACTGTGGTACAAGCAAATACAAAGGCAATTCAATTATATAAAAAGTATGGGTTTGCAGAGGAAGGACTATTAATAAAGGATCGTATTCATAAAGATGGAAAATATTATAACACAGTTATAATGGGTAGGTTGTTTGATATAGAGGGAGGACTCAAATATGAATAATATTGTGGTAGTTGAAAGAAAGCCATCGGTTGAGGAATATATTCAATTAAGAAGTTCCATTGGTTGGAGGATATTACAGCATGACAAAATTCAAAAAGGATTGGATAATTCCATTTACTGTGTTTGTGTGGAAGACCAAGGTAATATAATTGGACTGGGAAGAATTATTGGAGATGGCGGAACAGTTTTTTACATACAAGATATAATGGTTGCACCATCATATCAAAAGAAAAACATTGGCACATTAATTATGAGGAAAGTTGTGGATTACATTAATGATAATTGTATGGATGGGGCTATCGTAGGTCTTATTGCAATAAGTGAACTTGATAATTTCTATAAAAAATTTGGATTTGCATATAACCAGGATAATCGTTTTTATAGATACGATGGTTAAATCTTATAAATAGTTTAACTTTCTCAAGTTATGGGATAACAATAAATAAAGATGGGGTGAAGGGGAAATATGTTAGAAAAAATATTAACCATGAGATTATTAAAAGAAAAATATGGAGTTTGCAGGTTAGATAAAACTGATTTAATTCCTGAATGGACAAAAGATAGTGACTTTTTTTCTATAACAAAAACATCAGATGAATTATCAATTGTATGTTTTCAAGATAGTATTCCGAATGATGTAAAGTGTGAAAGAGATTGGAGAATATTAAAGATTGAAGGACCATTAGACTTTTCTTTAATAGGGATTCTTGCTTCAATTAGTGCAATATTAGCACAAAAAGGAATAAGTATTTTCGCTATTTCTACCTATGACACAGACTATATTCTTGTTAAAGATAAGGATATAAATAATGCTATAGAGGCATTGGTTAACGAAAGGTATGAAGTTATTACTAGAGAGTAAGGGGTTATTAAATGCCAAAATACATTATAATAAATTTGAAAGATATTCAACCAAGCCAATTTTATAACCAATAATAAATATTTTACTTGTAATATATTTCTCCATGGAGTATAATTTATTCGAAATATACAATGCAATAGAGGCAGAGTAGGTATTTGCGCGTTAAGTGCTAGTGGAACGGGAAGTTGTCTGCTAGACGAAAAATGAACTATCATTTGCGGTGCATTTATCGCATTCCGCTGCCATAAAAGGGACTAACTTATCCCTCTTTTTGGCATATTGCAAACATTGCAAAACAGAAAGGAGGGGAGTTAAATGAATAAAATAAACAAAATAGTCTATATGGGACTACTCATTTCGCTGGAGATAATATTAACTAGATTTTTATCCATTCAAACTCCAATTGTAAGAATAGGTTTTGGTTTTTTGCCTATTGTTGCAGCAGGTGTTATGTTTGGACCTATCTTAGCAGGTATTACAGCAGCAATTGCAGATATACTTGGAATGCTTATTTTTCCACAAGGAGCATATTTTCCGGGATTTACACTAAGTGCCTTCATAGGCGGAGTAGTATATGGAAGCCTGTTTTATAAAAAATCAGCTACTATAATTAGAAGTGCCATAGCTGTTGGAATAATAACCGTTTTTGTTGACTTATTATTAAATACCTATTGGCTAACATTTATAACAGGTAAAGCAGCTACTGCTTTAATTATTCCAAGACTAACTAAATCAGCCATAATGTTTCCAATACAAACTACTTTGATATACACCTTATGGAAATTAATAATTAGACTGAATTTTATGCCGAAATTTAATAAAGCGTAATATATAAATAGAAAGGTCATTGACCTTTCTATTTTTTTATCTAATTATAAAAATGCCATGATATTTTTAGCAAAGGGAAAGAAAGTCAGCTTCTAAAATATGGCATGTTAATTGCTCCAAATACTACTGTAATAACAAGGAATTATTAGGTTTTAAAGAGCACTATGCCAATTAAAAAGGAGTAAAATATTGGTATATACCAGGGGTATGATTCAAAAGTCTTATAAATTGAAGGTGATTTTATGAGTAAGATAAGTAGTGAAATAAATGATTTAGAACACTATAAGCTAATATTTGATGAAATTCTAGATATGACAGAAGATGGATTTGTTGTAACTTCTCTTGATGGAACTATATTAGATATAAATAATTCATATTGTGATTTTATTGGAACTACAAAGGAGAAGGCTATTGGACATAATATAAGTGAGTTTATTAAGAATACCAAAATGCCTAAAATAGCAAAGACAGGCATTAAAGAAGTTGATGAAATCCATGAACTAGTAGATGGACAGCATTATAAAGGAGATAAGTTTCTATTTGTTACTAGATCACCGGTAAAAAAGAACGGTAAGGTTATAGCAGCTGTTGCACAAGTAAAGTTTAGAATACATACTTTAAAATTAGCTCAAAACCTTTTAAAGCAAGATAAAGAACTTAAATATTATAAGGATGAACTGCAAAGATTGGGAGAGAGTAAATTTAATTTAGAATCTATCATTGGAGAAAGTGATAGTTTCATAGAAGCAAAAGAACTAGCCAGAAAAGCTGCTAAGAGTAATTTGCCTGTACTAATTAATGGAGAAACAGGTACAGGAAAAGAAGTTTTTGCAAATGGAGTTCATTATGCTTCGGATAGAAAAAATAATCCTCTAATTAGAATAAATTGTGCCGCAATTCCTGGAGAGCTCTTAGAATCAGAGTTATTTGGTTATGAGGAGGGTTCCTTTACAGGAGCAAAGAAAGGTGGAAAGAAAGGTAAATTTCAACTTGCTCACAAAGGAACAATATTTTTAGATGAAATAGGTGATATGCCTCTTCATATGCAAGCAAAGCTTCTTAGAGTACTTCAAGAGAATGAAATTGAAAAAATAGGAGGTTATGAACCTATACCTATAGATGTAAGAGTTATAGCAGCAACTCATCAGGATTTAAGAAAACTAATTAAGGAAAAAAAGTTTAGGGAAGATCTTTACTATAGATTAAATGTTATAAATATAAAAATACCACCTTTAAGACAAAGAAAAGAGGATATATTACTATTTATCAATCATTTCTTAAAAGAATTAAATAAGAAGTATAAAACTGACATAACTATATCGCAGAGAGGAAAGGAATTGCTATTAAATCATAAATGGCAAGGTAACATAAGAGAACTAAAAAATGTAATAGAAAGCGCCTATGTTCTAGCGGAAAAGGATATTATAGGAGTTAAGCATTTACCTTCCAACTTAATCACTTCTTCTCCTATAACATCTAAAGATGATAAAAATAGTTCTCTAGATTTAATATTAGATGAATTTGAAAAAGATATAATTTTAGAAACTTTAATGGAAAATGATTATAAAATTTCAAAGACAGCTAAGGATTTAGGGATACACAGAACTACATTATACAAAAAGATGGAAAGGCTAAATATTAAACTTTCAAGGTCAGTTGAAAGTTAACTGCAAAACTAAAGTGTAGATTATTTTCTACACTTTAATTTTATTTATTAGTAATATATATTTTTTCCTAAATAAATCTAATAGAAATAGAGCGTTGGCAGGAGTTTGAAATTACTGTATACTTTTTTCTACACTTTATAATTTTTTCTACATAATTTCTTTCATATAAAACCCAACATCTTATTAAGTAGATTTTGTATTAATTTTAGAATAACTATTTTCCCTTGAGTTATCTATACTTACAGAGGTGTTTTTAAAATATTCTTATAATTTGGCATGCTATATGCAATATGTATGTATAATAAATTTTAATTAGGAGGATATATTTATGGATTTTATGTTATCAGAGAATCATCAACTTATTCAAAAGACTGCAAGGGAATTTGCTAAAAAGGAACTATTACCAATTACAATCGACAACGACGAAAAAAGTGAGTTCCCTATGGAAGCATATAAAAAGCTGGCGCAAATGGGCTTTATAGGATTACCTTATCCAAAAGAATATGGTGGTTCAGGTGCTGATTATCTTTCTTATGCTATAGCTATTGAAGAGATATCAAAGGTGCATGCTTCATTAGGAATTGCCTATTCGGTAACTACCTCATTATGTGCAGGATCAATTTATAATGGTGGGACAGAAGAGCAAAAGAAGAAATATATTCCGGATCTATTATCAGGTAAAAAAATAGGAGCATTTGGTCTAACAGAACCAAATGCAGGTTCAGATGCTAGCAATGCTGAAACTGTTGCAGTTAAAGAAGGGGATTATTATATATTAAATGGCCTAAAATGCTTTATTACTAATGCACCTATAGCTGATGTTTTTGTAGTATATGCTATGACAGATAGGAGTAAAGGGGTAAAAGGACTTTCAGCTTTTATTGTTGAAAAGGACTATCCGGGTTTTTCTATAGGTAAAATTGAGGATAAGTGTGGAATAAAAGCTGCTCAGGTATCTGAAATAGTGCTTCAGAACGTAAAGGTACCAGTGGAAAATTTAATTGGTGGAGAAGAGGGAAAAGGATTTGCTCTTGCAATGAAGAGTCTTGATAGTGGAAGAATTGGAGTTGCCTCTCAAGGCCTTGGAATAGCAGAGGGAGCTTTTGATATAGCAAGAGACTATATGAAGCAAAGAATTCAATTTGGAAAGCCTATATATAAAAATCAATATTTAGCATTTAAGATGGCAGAATTAGAAGTTGAAATAGAAAAGGCAAAATACCTATTATATAAAGCAGCTACGGATAAAGATGCTGGAAGACCTTATTCAGTTCCAGCTGCAAAAGCTAAGCTTGCATGTACAGATGCAGCTATGCTAGTAACTGTTGAAGCAGCTCAAATGCTTGGAGGAAATGGATACATGAAGGAATATCATGTAGAAAGAATGATGAGAGATGCTAAGATTACTCAAATTTATGAAGGGACTAATGAGATACAAAAACTAATCATTAGCGGAAATATATTTAAATAAAATTTACTTATATTTAAGCTTCATAGTAAATAAATAGAGCCAATGGGAAATTCACTTCCTATTGGCTCTATTTGTTTAAGCAAATGCTCATGAAAATAATTTAATTAAAAATATAAATTATGTAATTGTGTACTATGTTATTTTTTTGGCAAGGGTTTTGCTAGTATATAGAAATGTAGAAAATATAGGAGGTCGATTTTTATGAAAAACACAAAATTAAAAGATTTAAACCTTGAAAACATTAAAGTGAATATTGAAGGAGTTGTTGCAATCGTTACCATGAATAGACCAAAGGCTCTCAACGCACTAAACAACCAAACCTTAGACGAGTTGAATGCTATCATTGATAGTATAAGTGCAGATGAAGAAATCTTAGGGGTTATTATAACTGGCGAGGGAAAAGCTTTTGTTGCGGGAGCTGATATTGCTCAAATGAGACCTTATAAAGCAGAAGAAGGCAGAAACTATGCTGAGTATGCTCAAAATACATTTAACAAAATTGAAGCTCTTGGAAAGCCTGTAATTGCAGCTGTAAATGGATATGCTCTTGGTGGTGGCTGTGAATTATCAATGAGCTGTGATATAAGAATTGCTTCTGAAAAGGCTATTTTCGGACAACCAGAAGTTAATTTAGGAGTTATACCTTGTTTTGGAGGAACACAAAGATTACCTAGGCTTATAGGCAGCGGACGAGCAAAAGAGCTCATTTTTACAGGCAGAATGGTAAAAGCTGATGAAGCACTCTCTATAGGTCTTGTAAATAAAGTAGTTCCTGCTGATGAGCTTTTAAATGAAGCAAAGAGCATGATGGATGGAATAATGGTAAAGGCTCCAATGGCTGTTAAATACTCTAAAATAGCTATTAATAGAGGAATGGATTTAGACTTAAATAATGCTTTAGAACTTGAGAAAGACTTAGCAGCACTTACTTTCGCTTCAGAAGATAAAGATGAAGGTATGGCAGCATTCTTAGAAAAGAGAGATGCAAAATTTATAAATAAATAGCTGATAAAAATTAAATTATCATTTATGAGACAATAAAATTCCATAATAAGGAAAATAATTAATGCATATATGCTAGCAGAGTAGGAAAAACGGGTTTTTGAATCAAAGCTTTGATGAAAAAAAGTATTATTATCAAATTTGAGACGAGTGACTAAAAAAAGAGACGTAAATAATGTGAAAAAAATATCTTTTTTATGACACTTTATTAATTAATAAAAATAAATGAATAATAAAAAATGGAAGGAAGGTTAGTGTATGTCAAGCTCAGAAATAATAAGTTTAATTGGTATTATAGGTGCACTCGCATTATTGATGGTTTTGGTAATGAAAGGTGTTAACATTTTCATCATAGCGATAACCTGTTCAGCTATTGTTGCTTTAACAGGAGGAATTAATTTATATGATGGCTTAAAGTCAGATTATATGGGAGGCTTTGTAGGCTTCTTCAAAAACAATTTCTTGATTTTCTTAACCGGTACTTTAATGGGAAAAATGTATGAGGTTACAAATGGTGCTAAAGCGATAGCAAAGATGATTGTTAAAATCTTTGGTAAAAACATGGCTTTAATCTCAATACCTTTAGCTTGCGGTATTATCTCTTACGGTGGAGTTAGCGTTTTCGTTGCAAGTTTTGCTGTTTTCCCTATTGCTATTGAAGTTTTCAAAGAAGCAGATTTACCAAGAAGATTTATCCCCGCTGCATTAACTTTTGGATGTTCTACCTTTGCCATGGTTGCACCTGGTGCTCCACAGATTCAAAATGCTATTCCAGCTCAAGCATTAGGAACAGACTTAATGGCTGGTACAGTAGTCGGTTTCATCTCATGTGGTGTAATTCTTGTGCTTGGAGCATTCCTTTTATATAGAATGGTAAACAAAGCAAAAGCTAATGGTGAACACTTTGTTGCAAAATCTGTAGATAGTTTCCATGATGAAGCAGAACTTCCAAATGGAATTATGGCTTTGATTCCATTAATTATCACAATTATATTAATTAACGTTAAAATTGGAGGAAAAACAATACTTCCTCTTGAAGCCGGTGTGTTTGTTGGTTCTGTAATAGTATTCATCATTCTAAACAAACATCAAGATAATAAGAAAATCTTGGACAACGTAGGAGAAGCTTGTAGAACATCTGTATTTGCAATTAGTAATACTTGTGCCGTTGTAGGTTTTGGTGCAGTGGTTAAGGCTTCACTAGCTTTCCCAGTTGTTGTAAATGCAATGGTAAATATCCCAGGACCAGAATTTGTAGGTGTTGCCGTAGGTACAACAGTTATAGCTGGTATAACTGGTTCTGCATCAGGTGGACTAGGAATTGCAGCTCCTCTATTAGGACCTGTTTATTTAGCAAAAGGCGTTGCAGCTGCTGCATTGCATAGAACAATGTCTATTTCATCTGCAGCACTTGATTCACTACCACATAATGGATACATCGTTACAGTTACAAATGGTCTATGTAATGAAACACATAAAGATGCATATGGTCCAGTGTTCTGGCTTACAGTATTTACCCCAGCAGTAGGTACCGTGGTTGCGGTTATATTGTTCTCATTATTCCCAATGCTTCCATAGGGAATAAATAGAAAACATTTAAGATAAAAAATAACTTTATTTAATTTGAGGAGGGTTATGTTATGAGTAAAATAATTACACGTGAACAAGCAGCTGAAATGGTAAAAGACGGTATGACAATTGGTATTGGTGGATTTGTTGGTTTTGGGCTTCCAGAAGATTTATTAATAGCATTACAAAATAGATATATTGAAACAAAATTTCCTAAAGACCTTACAGCTTTTCACTGTGCAGGTATTGGTGATGGAAAAGAAAGAGGAGCAAACCATTTAGGAGAAGAAGGTTTAGTTAAAAAGCTTGTTTGTGCTCATATTGGACTAGAACCAAGACTAAACAAATTAGCTGTTGAAAATAAATTGGCAGCTTACATGATTCCTCAAGGGGTTACTAGTCAAATGCTTAGAGCAATAGCAGGAAAGAAACCAGGAGTTTTAACTCACGTTGGATTAAAGACTTTTGCAGATCCAAGACTTGAAGGCTGTAAAGCAAATCAAGCAGCTGTTGATTCTGGAGAAGAGGTTGTTTCTTTAGTAAATATAGAAGGTAAGGACTATTTACTATATAAATCTTTCCCTATAGATATTTGTTTCATTAAAGGTTCAATTGGTGACGAAAGTGGAAATATTTCCTTATGCAAAGAAGCTGTTTTCTCAGATCAATTGGAAATGGCTGCTGCGGTTCATAATTCTGGAGGTATTGTAATTGCTCAAGTTGATCAAATTGTTGCAAAAGGAACTTTAAAAGCACATGATGTTAAAGTTCATGGCTTTATGGTTGACTATATTGTAGAAGGCAATAGAGAAAATAGCTTCC
>JAYFRK010000195.1:0-2413 GCA_034925975.1 Clostridium sp. | reverse complement strand
TACTGCTGCGGATTAAGGCCAATTGAAGCTCGTCGCCTACGTCCGGAAGATGTTGATCTTAATACTGGCTGTGTAAAAATACTGGAATCCAAAGGTCATAAAGACCGCATCGTCATGCTTTCGGGCTCAATACTGGAATTGTGCCGCCGGTATTCTAAAAAAGTTGGGTTGATCTATCCGGGAAGAAGATTCTTCTTCCCCAGTCCAAGCAGTCGCGGAGAGGGGATGTATTCCCAAGAGTGGATCATTCCCACCTTCAGGAAATTTTTGATTGAGGCCGGACTATATCGCCATTGCGCAGGGAACAAACCCAGACTTTATGATCTCCGCCATACATTTGCCACACATCGTTTGTATCAATGGATGAAGGAAGGACAGGATGTCAATGCCTGTCTTGCTTATCTCAGCGAGTATATGGGACACAAAAATCTATCTGACACCGCCTATTACATTCATCTGGTGCCTGAATTCTTTCCACAAATGTCAGATCTTCACCTTGAAGATTACGTAGAAATGATTCCGGAGGTAGAGCGATGCTGATGAAAGATGAACGTTTTTTCAAAACAATTAAAAATTTTCTTGAGATATATTTACTCAAGCAAAAAAACTACAGCAAAAACACGCAAAAATCCTATCGGGAATCATTGAGTCTCCTGCTTCAATATTTTAAGGAAGAACTTGGCCTTGGGTATGCTCAGATAGGTTTCGATGATCTGACTTATACAAATGTCTGCGGCTTTTTGGATTGGCTCACAGTTTCGCGGGAATGCTCACCTCAAACTGTAAATCTGCGCTTGATGGCGATCCGCTCTTTTGCGAAATATTCAAGCATTGTCGATCCGGCAAAGGTCTATTTCCAGGTCGAGTTAGCAAACGTACCCGTTAAAAAAGCCCACGGTAAGGTAGTGGAATTCATGAGTTTGCCTGCTCTCGAAGCGTTATTTCTGCAACCTAACACTAAGAAGACAACAGGTTTTCGGGATTTTTGTTTTATGATTTTAATGTATGACGTTGCCGCACGGTGTCAGGAACTGTTGGATTTGCGGATTGGCGATTTGGAATTGCAGCAAAATACCCCGTCTGTTTATCTTACAGGCAAAGGGACTAAAATGCGAAAACTACCCATTTCGACCAAAGTTGCTGGGCATTTGAAGAATTACCTTAATACAGCTCATCCTGCAATATCAAGGAAAGATGAGGATTTTCTGTTCTACACAATTTCTCATGGACACAGAAACAAAATGTCTTCGGATGCCGTTTCTCTGTTTATGCGTAAATACGGAGAGACCGGTAAAAAAATGTGCTCAGAGATTCCGGATAGAGTTCACCCACACCAGCTACGCCATTCCAGAGCGATGCACTTGTATCGGGGCGGCATGCCTTTGGTTTTACTTTCTGAGTTTCTCGGACATGCCGATGTAAACACTACTCGGATCTATGCCTGGGCCGATACTGAAATGAAAAGGCAAGCCATACAAAAAATTACGGATAAATGTGAAGCCAATGCTACAATCGAGCCGATTTGGGAAAATGACGAGCAGATGATCAAGCGTTTGTATGGTCTTGCATAGTCTGTTGAAACAATATGATTCAGTCCAAAAGTGGCCGAGTCGGCATTAGCCTACCCGACCACTTTTAATATTATTATCTGGAGGTTTTATGATGACAACGGAAAAACACATACTTGATTCTCAACAAGTAGCTCCGCCCTTACCTGACAACATCGGGATAAGTCAGCCCTCAGGATTAGATCATCACGCAGTCTTCAATCGGCAGCGCGTAGATCAGTTCGTGGAGCAGGATGTTGCCAGTACGGAAAGCGCGCGCCAGCACAAGGACGCCACCGATCTCATCTGCCAGCCGGATACCGAACAGCGGCAGCTCATCCGTCGCCTGACACCTCTGGAGTGTGAACGACTCCAGGGCTTCCCAGACGGCTGGACAGATATTCCCGGCGCGTCGGACAGCGCCCGTTACAAGGCGCTGGGTAACAGCGTGGCAATCCCATGCGTGACCTTCGTCCTGCGCGGCATCGCCGCCGTACTGAGAGAGACGGTCAGTGGGTAATATGCTTCACTTACCCCGTATTCTTCGTTGGTTCTGGTCATAGCTATTGCGCCGCGCTCCCGCTATACTTGGCTTGCAAATCAGGAAAGGAGTTGTCACCGTGGAAACGACAAAAAACCTCTGTGCTCAGATCCCCGAGTCCCTACACGCCAGAGTGCGGACAGAACAGGAGCAGTCGGGCCAGACGCTCAGCCAATACGTCACCGCGCTCATCACCGAATACTACAATCTGAAAGAAGGACGAAAAATGGAAGGCACCAGAACCATGGCGTTTCAGATCCCGGAGGAACTGTTCCAGCGGATCAAGCGTTACCTCGACAGCGAGTCGGAGCGTACCGACAAAAAG
>JAYFRK010000325.1:0-4609 GCA_034925975.1 Clostridium sp. | reverse complement strand
ATATTATCGAATATAAATATCATCATACAAATTAGGGTTTTTATCTGGGGGTAAGATTATGGGGATGAAAAATATCGTGTATATTTTAAATAATATAGAAAGCAACAGTCTTTTCAATATTATTATTCTACTTTTTCTTATTTTTTCTTTGCTAACATACATATTATATTTTAAAAAAAATCTATATAAGGCTAATTTTAAACTATATGATAATAAAAAAGAATTAGAATATATGGTTGATTTATTCAATGATAGGAATAACTTAGTAAATAGTATTCTTGATAATGCTAATTTAATTATTTTAGTATGGAAGGAAAAAGGAATACTTTTAAAATTTAATAATTATGCTCAAATACTAACTGGTTTCAAAGAATATGAAATGTTAGGTTTAGGTTGGGATGGAAATTTAGTTGATAATGAACTGAAAAACCTTATGATGGCTAGATTTGGTGATTTAAGTAAAGGTATAATTCCTGCTCCATATGAAACATATGTATTTGATAAATCTGGTGATAAAATTAGCATACTTTGGAATAATTCAATAATATACGATAAGCATAATAAGCCCTCTATATTTATTGCAATGGGAACAGACATATCCGCCCGTAAAAATGCAGAAGAAAAACTAGTAACTAGCTATAAATCATTAGAAATGCTTAACAATAAGCTCTCTTCTGCTCAAGAAGAATTAAAAAAACGTTTTATAGAGCTTCACTCTAGTCAAGAATCTCTTAAAGAAGTTGAAAAAGCTATGTATAGACTGGCTTACTATGACCCTCTTACTAATTTGCCAAATAGAACTTTGCTAAATTTAAAATTAGAAAACGAACTAAAAAAAGCTAAGAGTAATAATACTCAAGTAGGATTACTATACATGGATTTAGATAATTTTAAGTCTATTAATGATACTTTTGGACATTCTTTTGGAGATAAGCTTTTAGTAGAGGTAGCCAAATCTTTTCAAAGCTTTATTGATAAAAATATGACCATATCTCGTCTAGGCGGAGATGAGTTTCTAATAATAATTCCTAATATTAAAGATATAAATTGTGTTACTAATTTAGCAAATGAAGTTTTAAAATCATTATGCAAACCTTTTATAGTTAATGGATTATCTACTTTTGTTACTACTAGTATAGGAATTGTGATTTTTCCAATTGACGGTACTGACATTCAAAATCTTTTTAAAAATGCAGATACCACTATGTATCATGCAAAATCCTTAGGAAAAAATACTTATCAATTATTTTCTAAAGAGATAAATGACAATCTAGTTAAAAAAATGGAACTAGAAAAAATCTTAAGATTTTCACTATTAAACTGTAAAGAAAGTGAATTTAGTGTCTATTACCAACCTCAAATAGATGTAAAAACCTCAGAATTAGTAGGATTAGAAGCATTAGTAAGATGGCACCATCCTAAATATGGATTTATTCCCCCAGATGAATTCATTCCTCTAGCCGAGAAAAGAGGTCTTGTTAATGAAATTGATGAATTTGTTTTAAATACTACATGTAATCAGCTTAAAGAATGGCAAAATAAAGGTTATAAATTAGTCCCCGTATCTGTTAATATATCTGCCAACCAATTTAAACAACAAAATCTCTTTGAGAAAATCCAAGAAATTCTAAATAAAACTAAACTATCATCCCGTTGGCTTCATATAGAAATAACTGAATCAGCAACTATCTGTGATATGAATATGGCAATAAAAATTTTAAATAAATTCAAAGCTATAGGTGTTAAAGTTTTATTAGATGACTTTGGTACTGGTTACTCCTCTTTAAATCATCTAAAATACTTACCCATTAATACATTGAAAATTGACAAATCTTTTGTAGATCAAATAGCCTACTGCGAAAATGAAAAAGCTATCGCCAATACTCTCATACAACTAGCACACAATTTAAATATGGATGTAATTGCGGAAGGTGTAGAAACTAAAGAACAACTTGAAGTACTCAAATCCCAAAAATGCGA
This sequence comes from Clostridium sp., assembly GCA_034925975.1. Taxonomy (GTDB): domain Bacteria; phylum Bacillota; class Clostridia; order Clostridiales; family Clostridiaceae; genus Clostridium_H. Next base: position 2,629 of record JAYFRK010000325.1, on the reverse strand, counting down.
TACTATACAAGGTTATTTTTTTAGCAAACCATTGCCTTCAAATAAATTAGAATCTATATTAAAGTGTAGTTATCCAAAAAACAGTAAATTTAAAATTAAAACATTTGATTAATAAAGTTGACCGATAGTTTTGAATATGGCATACGAGTTGCTTAATAATTTTTATATAAATACTAAAGTTTATATAAGCTCTACAAAAAATATATGCAAATTTAGGAGGCGCAAAATGACTAAAGAAATTAAATTAAAAACCCTTAAAATTCCCAATGGTGAAACCATAGGATATAGAGAAAGTGGCTCAGGGGATAAAATACTTATTTTAATTCATGGTAATATGACATCATCAAAACACTGGGATGTTTTAATAGAAAACCTTCCTGATAATTACAAAATATATGCCCCTGACTTAAGAGGAATGGGAACTTCTTCTTATAATTCTCCTATCAATTCCATAAAAGATTTTACTGATGATGTAAAAGCTTTTGCAGCTGAACTAGAGTTAAATAAATTTGATATAGCCGGATGGTCAACTGGTGGCTGTATTGCTATGCAACTGGCTGCTAGCTATCCTGAATACGTAAATAGATTAATCTTAGTTGAATCTGGCGGAATAAAGGGATATTCAGTCTTCAAAAAAGATAAGAACGGTCAACCTATTTTAACTGAACTTACTAAGACGAAAGAAGAATTATCTAATGATTTTGTTCAAGTTCTTCCTATTATAAATGCATGTGCTAAAAAAGATACTGAATTCTTAAAGAATGTATGGAGAGCTACCATATACACTCATAATGAGCCATCTCCAAAGAAATTTGATGAATATATGGAAGATATGATGACTCAAAGAAACCTTATAGATCTAGATTATTCCTTAATAACATTTAACATATCTCATGAACATAATGGAGTTGTTGAAGGTAACGGAGACATAGATAAAATAACAGCACCTACTCTAGTTATTCAAGGAGATAGAGATATAGTTGTACCCCCTTATACAGGTAAGGAAATACAAAGAAGTATTGGCTCAAATGCAAAACTTGTTATGCTACCATGCGGCCATTCCCCACTTATAGATTGTCTAGACTTACTAACTGAAGAAATAGTTAGCTTTACAAAATAGCAAGAGCAAGCTCCTTGCTCTTTTTATTGTATTAATTTGATACAAATGTATATTTTATATACATTTATATAAAACACTTCTATTTTTACATAGTTCACATTATTATTTTAAAATTAAATTTAAGGAGGTTTTTTATTTGGGTAAGGAAATTTTATTGAAATCAATAAAAATATCTAATGGTGAAACTCTAGGATATAGAGAAAGTTGCTCTGGAAATAAAATTCTTGTTTTAGTTCATGGTAATATGACCTCTTCAAAACATTGGGATGTTTTAATTGAAGCACTGCCTGAAGATTACAAAATATATGCTTTAGATCTAAGAGGCTTTGGAATTTCAACTTATAATAATCCTATTAACTCTATTAATGATTTTTCAGAAGATCTTAAACTTTTTGTAGATAAATTACATTTAAAAAACATTTATTTAGCAGGTTGGTCAACAGGTGGTGCTGTATCAATGCAATTTACAGCTAACTACCCTGACTATGTAAAAAAACTAATATTAATAGAATCAATAGGTTTAAAAGGATATGACATATACCAAATAGATGAAAACGGAAAAATGTTGAAAGGGAAGCGTCATCAAAGTAAAGAGAGCCTTTCAAAAGACTATATACATGTAACCCCTTCCGTAGAAGCTTTTATTAATAAAGATAGAGCTTATTTTAAAAACCTATGGAATGCACTAATTTACACCAGTATCAAACCTTGTGATGAAAAATATGAAGAATATCTTGATGACATATTAACTCAACGAAATCAATTAGACGTATACTGGGCGCTTTTAAAATTTAATATATCTAATGAACATAATGGAGTTACTGACGGAAGTAATGATGTAGATAAAATCACAGCTCCTACTCTTATACTTCAAGGTGAAAGAGACTTAGTTGTACCTCCTATTCAAGCTGTTGGAATAAAAGAAGGCATAGGTGAAAATGCATTATTAGTTAAACTACCCTCTGGTCATTCTCCTCTTATAGATTGTCTTGATTTATTAGTAAAAAATATAATTAGTTTTATAGAAAAATAATTTATTTGAATAAAAATCTAAGTAAAATTAAAATTTTTTAATTATTTAATAGATAAACAGCATTTATTTTACATGAAAAACAATATTATTACTTAATTTGTTGAAAATATTGATTAATTAGGTATACTAATAAGTATAGACTTAATTTGTTATACAAGACATCCTATGGTAAATATTATAGGAAGAGGTGTGTTTTATGTCTTATTTTTTAACTAGTGATAATGTAAAAATGTACTATGATGAATCAGGCAGCGGAAAGCCAGTTATCTTAATTCATGGATGGTCCTGCAGTCACCTTCACTTTAAAAGTCAGATTGAGGAATTATCTAAAAATTTTAGAGTAATTCACTATGACTTACGTGGACATGGACTCTCAGAAGTTCCAGACTATGGTTTCACATTACCTAGATTTGCAAAAGATTTAAAAGAATTAATAGAACATCTTAATCTAAAAGATGTAACTTTAGTTGGATGGT
>JAYFRK010000172.1:0-1803 GCA_034925975.1 Clostridium sp. | reverse complement strand
CCATGATATACTTCCTTATTTGCACTTTCAGTATCATTTACTGGTCTTACAGGCGGAGAATACTCTCCATTCGAAACTTTAGAACTATTTTGAGCTCCCAATGATGTAATGTTATTTTGTCCTCCTTGACCTAAAACATTAACCTCCATTTTCCACACCCCTTTATATTTTCCAACTTTCACTCCTTTGAATATTGGCCTTTCTATTTTTGTTTTCTATTAAAATTTTTTAATATTGATAAATCTAATTCTGATGATTCTTTATTTTCCTCTTTAATTTGATTGTAAAGTTCTCCTCTTAAAATTGTAACTTCTTTAGGAGCTTCTATAGCAATTTTAACTGATCCGTTCTCTACTTCTATTATTTTTATCTCTACATTATCACCAATTAAAAGAGATTCTCCTTCTTTTCTTCTTACTACTAACATTATGCATCACCTTTTCTAAATAATGGATACTTTATTATATACTCTTCATTTTCTAATATTATTTGTTCCCCTAATTTTTCTTTTATATTTATAATAATGGGTGCACGTAAATTTGTAGTTATATTTTTCTGATTGGAATTTACAGTTATAGTATTTAAAACCATAACATCCTTTTCATCTTTTATTTTTAATCTTTTAATAGCCTCATCTTTAAGATTTAATTCATATTTACTTATAAAATCAAAAGGTGATATAACTACAATACCTATAGATAAGTCTTCAGTGGAATGTAGTACATTAAAGATTTGATTCTCTTCTAAAGGGAATACTATAAATTTTTTTAGGTTTTCAAAGCCTGGTAAACCTTTATTAAAAGTTATTATATCCTTTTCTTCATATTCACGAACACCATGGTATTTTGTGTTTAGTTTCATGAAAATCTCTCCTATGCTCTTTTTTATCCATTAAATAGTTTCAGTTAATGCTTTCTTTGGCCTAAATATCCCTATCTTAAATAATCCAAAAGTGATGGTTGTATTACTTTTGCACTAGTCTGAAGTGACGCTAAATAGACAGTTTGCATTACCGCATATTCCATAGTTTTTTCAGTTATATCTATATCCTCTGTCTTTGATAATATTTCTGTCATATTAAAATTTGATTCTGTATTTTTGTCTTTTGCGCTGTCCATTCTATTTTGTTTTGCTCCAACTTCTGAACGAATTTGTAATATGTTATTCATAGCATCTGTAAGGTTTTGAAGATCTCCTTTAACTAGATCATTTATAGCATTATCATCTGCAATTGTTCCATCTGAATTTTTCCCATCTAAATGATTTGTTATATTCTTAAATATTTCTCTTAAATCAAGAGTTTCCCCTTTTTCATTTTTAAATTCCAATACATTTGTAGCAGATACATTGTAATCCATTTTAACACCTTGAGAAATTTGAACTACTAGTTCTCCTTGCAGTTGAGAATATTCATAACCATCAACTAATTCTCCACCACCTTTTTTATAATATATAAGTCTAGAATTAGTTGTATTATTAATGGTAAACTTAGCATCTGCATTATCAAAGTTCACATCACCTGCTACCTTTGAAACCGTTATTGTATTGCCTTCTCCTGCTGATTCATTTATATTTACAAACATAAGTTTTTTATTTGCTATATTAGGAATAATTTTTATTTTTCCTGTTAAATCACTGTCTCCACTAATTTTCTCATTTAGTTTAAGAGATAAATCACTTAAATCATTGATTTTAGTCCCTTTTGCTAAAGTAATATTTTTCTTTACTTCGGTACCATCTTCTTTATTATATTTAACTTCTATCTTTAACTCATTCTTTAGCTTTCCATCCTTATCAACTATA
>JAYFRK010000163.1:0-6546 GCA_034925975.1 Clostridium sp. | reverse complement strand
GTATACTCTGTAATTAATTTAACTATATTCTCTACTCCACTGTTTGATTTACTAGAATTCATATTCACAATAAACTGGTTCCTATTGTTATATAAATAATCCAACTTTTCCAGAAGAATATTAGTATCTAGTTCCTCTTCTTGAATTACTACGCTATATCCACTGTTTTCAAATGATTTAGCATTTAATATTTGATCTCCCCTACTAGCCTTTGCAGACAATGGTATAAGTAAGCTAGGCTTCTTTAATGCTAATAATTCAAAAATAACATTAGCTCCTGCTCTTGAAATAAATATATCTGCAGCTGCCATTAAATGCGGTAATTCTTCTTTCACATACTCAAATTGTTTATATCCTGTCTTATTAAACAAGCTCTTATCTAAATTGTCCTTCCCACAAATATGAATTATGTTATATTTTTTTAGCAGTAAATCCAATATATCTCTAACTGTATTGTTAATAATTTTTGATCCTAAACTTCCTCCAATTATCATAAGTACAGGTTTCTTTTCTTCAAAACCACATATTTGATACCCTTTTATCTTACTTCCTTCAAAGAGTTCATCTCTTATTGGAGTTCCAGTAAGTATCCCCTTATCTCCCTTTATATACTTTAAAGATTCAGGAAAAGTTACACACACCTTGGTGCAAAAAGGTGTTCCAACTTTATTAGCAAGTCCCGGTGTAATGTCCGATTCATGAGCAATTACTGGGACCCTATTTAAATATGCTCCTATTACTACTGGTACAGAAACAAATCCTCCCTTAGAAAAAACTATATGAGGCTTTTCCTTTTTTATTATACTTGCAGCTTCAAAAATGCCCTTTATAACCTTAAAAGGGTCAGAAAAATTTTTAATATCGAAATATCTTCTTAGTTTCCCACTAGAAATAATATGATACTTTATATTTTCTCCATTAATTATCTTTCTCTCTATACCATCTTGTGTTCCTATATATTCAATTTCATATCCTAATTCTTTTAATTTAGGAATAATTGCTAAATTAGGAGTCACGTGACCGGCAGACCCGCCTCCAGTCATAATAATCTTTAACTTTTCCAAATAATCATCTCCCAACTACTGATAACAAGTAAGTAATATATTATGCTATTCATTATTCTACTCCATACTAATTTTCTACGATTCATTATATATTGTCAATTATAATTATATAAAATTTAATATAAAAAATTACATTTAATGTCCAATTTTCTAATAGAAGTACAAACTTCAACTTGTACCTATAACATACTAATATAATAATCGAAAAAAAGGATAAGATACTAATGTAACACAAATACACCACATATAAAAATAGGAGGTTGATTATAATGGCAAGAAACAATAGAGCTTTAGTACCAGAAGCTAGAGAAGGATTAAACAGATTCAAAATGGAAGCTGCAAATGAAGTAGGAGTAAACTTAAAACAAGGCTACAATGGAGATTTAACTGCAAGACAGGCTGGATCAATCGGCGGACAAATGGTTAAGAGAATGGTAGAGCAATACGAAAAAAATCTATAATAGTTTCGTAGTAAAAATATAATAATTATAAGAATAGGTAGATTTATTCTACCTATTCTTTACTTTTTGATGTTAAGCTAAAAATAGTATCTCCAAATAATATATTAATATATTATGATGTAAAAATTAATGATTTTTATTCCATCTTTTCCTCTAGAACTATACTATAATGACTAGCAAAATGGGCAAGCTATTAATGAACAACAAAATGGAGGTGAAAGGGATGGCACGTAAATTAGTACCTGAAGCTAGAGAAGGTTTAAATAGATTTAAGATGGAGGTAGCTAATGAGTTGGGTATTCCTTTAACTGACTATAATGGAGACCTATCAACTAGAGAATGTGGTTCTATTGGTGGAGAAATGGTTAAAAGAATGGTAGAACATTATGAAAGAAATTTTCTATAGTATATAGATAATATAATAAAATAGAGAGTATAGAAATATTCTATACTCTCTTTCTAATTTAATTCTGAGAATTCAATTATAACATTATTGCTATTTGAATCTAATTCATTTAGGTTATCTATATTATGATTTTTAATAATTTCATTATTAAATCTTATACTAAATTCAGTTCCTTCTCCAATTTTGCTTAGAACTTTTATTTCTCCATTCATTAAATCTACTAATTTTTTGACAAGTGCAAGACCAAGTCCTGTTCCTGAAGAATTACGTGAGAATATATTATTAACTTGTACAAATCTATCAAATATTTTTTCTAATTTATCTTCTGGTATTCCTATACCTTCATCTTTAACATTAATCTCAAAAAAATCTTTTTCAAATACAGTGCTTACTAATATTCTTTTGTTTGCAGGAGTAAACTTAATAGCATTTGAAAGCAAGTTCAATACTATTTTTTCATACTTATCCCTATCTAACATAACTGAAGCTTCTTCTTCTGAGGTATCAAAAATCAGTTCAATTCCCCTACTCTTAGCATATAAATTCACTGAACTTACTAAACTCTCAGTAAGATAAACTATATCAAAGCATGAATAATTTGCTTGTAAAAACCCTGCTTCTGCTTTTGATATATCCAATATATTATTTATTAATTTTAAAAGTATTCTGCAATTTTGATCTATCTTGGATAAAATTTTATTTAAATTATCTGTAATTTCATTTTTGTATATATCATTAGCTAATTGTAATGAAGCGTGAATTATGGTTAAAGGAGTTCTTAATTCATGAGAAATAACATTAAAAAATTCATCTTTCATTCGACTAATTTCTTCTAACTCATTGTTTCTTCTGATTTCATCTGTTATATCCAATGCATGAATAAAGACCTTACTTACTTTATCATTAGAATCTAATTGAGATGAAAATTTAACTTTAAAATGCCTTTGATTTCCGTCCACATTTTTTACGCTGAGAGGTGCGTATATGTACTCTTTAATTTTTTCTTCTTCTAAATTTTTTAATATATCAATTTCACTAGGCAATAAATTTTTTTCAAGGTTATTATTCTTATTATATTTTATTAAATCCACAATACTTTTATATTTTTCATTTATAAGTTTATAATTTAAGCTTGGATAATCTAATACTGCAATAGGCACATCTATTGTATCTACAACGTCATTAATAAATTTTGTTTGTTCTCTCAATTTAAATTCATGTTCTTTTACTTCTGTTATATCTTTTATAGTTATAACAGTATTAAATAGCATATTATCTTTATTTTTAATTGGATTACAATTTAATTCTATGTACTTAAAATTACTATCACTGCTTTTTAATCTTACAACAAGTCCATTAATTGGTTTTTGCTCATATAAGTAATTACTTAATAGCTGTTCTATTTCTTTTTCACCGTAGTTATGCCCATCTATGCATACCCCACTCTCTCTAAAAACTGCTTTATAGTTCGAAAGTTGTTTTATACTAAGTCCTGTTATGTTTAATGCAGCTTTGTTGCAAAAGTCTAATTCTCCAAATTTATTTAAAACTATAAGTCCTTCTGATATATTATTTACTACATCCTTTAAATAGGATAAATATGTTTTTTCTTTTGTTCTTAATTCTTGAATAATATCGCACTTAGTTTTCATTTCCGACCAAATAGATAAAAACCTTTCTCCGTCACTTTTTATTTTCATCTCTTTTTTTATATATTCAGTTACTTCATACATAAAAATTTCTAACTTATCATCCTTACATTTAATCATTAAATCAAAGTATCTATTATCTAATATATTTACCTTTTTTAATTTTTTATTGCATTTGCTTTTAGAACATGTATTTAAAATATTTCTTATAGGTTCAAATATATTAATATCATTTATTGAAGTACCAAGTATTTTATTGCTTAGATTAAATATCTTAATAAACTTATTGTTGATATAATCTACATTTAGCTTATAACTATTTAAAATTATTATGCTAAAAGGCAGTTCATTGTATAGATCATACATATCATTTACCCCTCTGTTTCCAATATATATTTCTTATTTATTATTCTATACAAATATTGTTTTTCCTTCTTTTTCCATAATTTAGTTTATTTTTATAATCATCTTACAGTATTATATATTATCTGCAATATTCCACATGATACAAATTTTAGTTATACTAATTGCGTAAAAATAAAAAATCTTCGTATAGATTAATTACACGAAGATTTGTATACTAGTTAGAAAGTCTAAAGTCTTTTATTCTTAGTTGTCTATTTTTATATCCGTTGTAGTCATTTACAATAGGATAAAATATTAAATCTAATTTTAATCCTGATGGATAATTCATTACTTTCTCATAATCGTTTTTGTACTTATTTTTTAACATTTCTTTAAACTCTTCAACTTTATTAAAAGCTATAGCATCTATTTTTTCACTTTTATTAATAACACAACTTAACTTTAATGTGTTTTGATTTTTACCAAGTACTTTAATATCAGAAATCACTACTCCCTTTTCTGCAAATATAGGAGTAGAATTACCTTTTCCAAATGGCTCTAATTCCTCTAATTCATTAATTAAAATGTCATTAACTGCAGTTAGGGGGATTCTTTTATCTATTTTTATTTTAGGAATAATATCATAGTCTGAAAGTGTACAATTTTCATTCAACCTTTTACGAAATTTTTCTATATTTTCTTCCTTAATAGACAATCCTGCAGCCATAGGATGCCCTCCAAATTTCTCTAATAAGTCTTCGCATTTTATTAGTTCTTCAAAAATATTATACTCTTCTATTGATCTTCCTGAACCTTTTGGCATTTCTTTTCCTTTTGTAAGTATTATTGCTGGCACATTAAATTTTTCTCTTATTTTCCCTGCCACTATTCCTGCTATACTTTCATGAACATCTTCTTTATATACAACCAGAACCTTATCATTCTTCAAATCTGAATTCTCTATAATCTCTGTTATTTTTTCTACATTTTCCATAGTCATATCTTGTCTTACTTTATTTAATTGAAATAAGGTATTAGCTAACTCCATAGCTCTTTCAGAATCATCAGTAGTAAGCAGCTCCACTGATAATGCCGCTGTATCTAATCTGCCAGTGGCATTTATACATGGTCCTATCATAAAGCCAATATTATATGATTTTACTTCCTTATTATTTATTCCAAGAACACTCATAAGAGCTTTTAATCCAACATTCTTAGTATTACTTATCATCTTTAATGAATTTTTAGCTATAATTCTATTTTCATCTACTAAATCTACCACATCACATATGGTACCTATACCTGCTATTTCAATAAGTTCATAGGCATCACTATCATCCATTCCAAGCTTCATATAGAGGGCTTGTATAAACTTAAAAGCTATTCCAGCTCCACAGAGCATTTTAAAAGGATATGTACAATCTTTTCTTTTAGGATTTATTACTGCATCCGCCTGGGAAACAACATATTTTCTCTCACCATCTTCATCCATAAAGGGAAGTTCATGATGATCTGTAATAACTACCTCCATGCCTAATTCTTTTGCTAGCTTAACTTCTTCTATGGCACTTATTCCATTATCACAAGTCAATATAACTTCTGCTCCTTGAGATTTTAGTGCTTTTATTCTATCCATACTCATTCCATAACCTTCAGCTTCTCTATCAGGAATGTAGTATTTTACATTTGCTTCTAAATTGCATAGTCCTTTATATAAAATTGTAGTGCTAGTTACCCCATCAGCATCATAGTCTCCATATACTACAATACTTTTGCCTTCATCAATGGCATCTAAAATTATATCTGTACCTTTATCCATATCCTTCATTAAAAAAGGATCATATAAGTCATCTAAAGAAGCATTCATAAACTTTTTTATCTCTTCAACAGTTTGAATATTTCTATTAGCTAAAATTTTTGCGGTAACCTTACTTATTTTTGCTTCTCTAGCTAGAGCTTCAATATCACATTTAGTAACTCTTAGTCTCCATTCACTTTCCATTATCATCACCTTCTTCTTTGCTATTATATCATAATCCCTAAAATTTTTGTGGTATAATCTTTAGTGGAGGTGATTACATGGATGCTTTATTATTTGGAATATCTGGCTTGCCAATTGGTGATGGTACAAAAAAATTCACCTATAAAACAGGTATTGAATACTTAAATGAATTAGGTTTAGATGCAATGGAGCTTCCTTTTGTTAGATCTGTAAATATAACCGATAAAAATAAAGAACAAGTTTTAGATTCTAAACTTAAAAATAAATTTTATCTATCTGCCCATGGTTCATACTTTATTAATTTAAATGCAGATGAAGATGAAAAAATCGAAAAATCTATAGAGAGGATTATAAATGGCGCTGAAGCTTTAAAAAAGGTTCAAGGAAAAAGTCTTGTTTTTCATCCTGGGTTTTATCTTAAAGACTCTAAAGAGGAAACTTTTGCTACAATAAAAGATAATTTATTAAAACTTCCGGATTTAAATGTAGATTACAGACTTGAAACAACAGGAAAAGGTACTCAATTTGGATCTTTAGAAGAAATTGTGCAATTGTCTACAGAAATTTCTTTATGCAAACCATGTATAGATTTTTCCCATATACATGCTCGTAATAATGG
>JAYFRK010000498.1:0-3212 GCA_034925975.1 Clostridium sp. | reverse complement strand
TATTGCAGCTCCTATTCCTGTTTTTAATGTCCTACTCCCAATAAGCCTCATAGTTCCCCCTAGTTCCTAATAAGTTTCTTATTATTATATTATCATAATATAATAACTAATTCACCGTATTCTCTTCTCTTGGATAATTAGTCCATTTTATCAACCTTTTCAAGATGTAAAAACTTTACTATAATGCTTATATAAACATTTTCATAAATAATTATGATAATATATGGATTTAATATGTTAAGGCTAATTTAAGAGAGGAAGATTTAAATGAATTGGAAAACATCAAGTAAAATACTAAAAGGAAATATTATCTTCACTTCAAGTCCTGAAAAATTTACTATAGTAAAACATGGATTTATAGTTGTTATTAACGGTAAGGTAGATGGAGTTTATAAAGATCTACCGAAGGAATACAAGGACTGTGAAATAATTGATTATGGAAACAGATTAATAATTCCTGGCATGAATGATCTTCACTGTCATGCTTCACAATTTAAACATCTAGGAATGGCTATGGATAAAGAATTACTTCCTTGGCTTAATGACTATACATTTCCTGAAGAGTCAAAATTTCAAGATAGAGAATATGGTAAAAAAATATATCAAAGATTTATTAAAGAAATTTGGAAGCAAGGTACCACTAGAATAGCTGTATTTGCCACAGTACATAAAGATGCTACTATGGATTTAATGGACTTATTTATAAAATCTGGACTAGGAGCTTATGTTGGAAAGGTTAATATGGATCTAAACTGCCCTCCATTTATATGTGAGTCTTTAGAAAATTCTCTTAGAGATGCTGAAGAAATTATCCTTAAATATGGAAATAAGTCATCTTTAGTAAAACCTATAATAACTCCTCGATTTGTACCAAGCTGTAGTGGTGAACTTCTAAGTGGATTAGGTATGTTTTGTAAAAAGTATAATACTCCAGTTCAGTCCCATCTATCAGAAAATAAAGGAGAAATCCAATGGGTAAAAGAATTACATCCTGACTCAAAATATTATGGGGATGTGTATAATAAATGCAATCTTTTTGGACAGACTCCAACTTTAATGGCTCACTGCAGTTTTTCTTCTGAGGAAGAAATAGCTTTAATGAAAGCTCATGACGTTTTTGCAGTTCATTGTCCAAGCTCTAATCTAAATGTCGGTAGCGGCATGATGCCCATTAGAAAATTTATTGACAATGATATCAAACTTGGCTTTGGCTCTGATATAAGCGGCGGACATACTACTTCGCTTTTTAAAACAATGGTATATGCAATTCAAGTGTCAAAGTTATTTTGGGCAAATTCTAATAAAGAAATACCTTTTCTCTCTAATTCCGAAGCTTTCTATATAGCTACAAAAGCTGGTGGAAGTTTTTTTGGCAAGGTAGGAAGTTTTGAAAGTGGATATGAATTTGACGCTCTTGTTATAGATGATTCTGAATTAAACTACTACGATTATTCACTAGAACAGAGATTAGAACGATTTATTTATATTGGAGATGATAGACATATATATCATAGATATGTTTCCGGTAATTTAATTGAAGAGCCAATATTCTAATGTATGCTCAGGTATGACCTCTATTTATCCATGTCTAATCTTTGTTTTTCTCACTTATATCTAATACACGCTTTTTTTATATTGGCTTTTGAAATATAATAGATAATTGAGCAGACTACTCCTTTGCTCATTTTACTACGGAATATTTTAAGATAATATAGCAAATGTAAGAAACTTTTAATGGAGGTTAACTTATGAAGAAATTAACTATGCTGGGTACTGGCTCTGCTATGGTTACAAAATGCTACAATACCTGCTTTACACTTTCAAATGATGATGAACACTTTCTTGTAGATACTGGCGGTGGAAATACCATCCTTACTAATCTTGAGAAAACTGGTATACCTATTAATAGGATTCACAGTGTCTTTATATCTCATGAACATAACGACCACCTTTCCGGGATTATATGGATAATAAGAGCAGTGGCTACAGAAATATCTAAGGAAAACTACACTGGCGACTTACATATTTATTGCCATAAAAATATAGAGGATATAACTAGAAAAATTTGTGCACTTATTCTTCAAACCAGATTTACCAAATTTATAGATAATAGAATCTTCTTTCGTGAAATTGAAGATAACCAAACTGTTAACATTTTAGGGTGTGATACTACTTTTTTCAATATTCAAAGTAAAGAAGTAATCCAATTTGGATTTCGCACAACACTGTCTAACGGAAAAATCTTAACTTTTCTTGGAGATGAAGCTTATAGAGATGCAATTTTTAATTATGCCAATGAAGCGGATTATCTTTTACATGAAGCTTTTTGTCTATATTCACAAAAGGATATATTCCATCCTTACGAAAAGCACCATGTAACTGTTAAAGAAGCCTGTGAAAACGCTGAGAAGTTAAATATTAAAAACTTATTATTATTTCATACCATAGATCATGATATTTCTAACAGAAAAAAACTCTTCATTCAAGAGGGAAATGAATACTTTAACGGCACAATCTTTGTTCCTGATGATCTTGATGTTATAGAGTTATAATAAAATAAGGTGCCAAGAACTTGGAAATTTAATCCATGAGGCTATCCTCGGATACTACTTCCAGACTCTTAGCACCTATTCTATTTATCTAAAAAATCTATTGCATATTGAACATAAAGTGCTGTTCCTATTTCTAATCCATCTTCATCAACTGTGAAATTTGGATGATGCTGAGGATAACAAGCTCCCTTTGCTTCATTTCCAACTCCTACAAGAGCAATTACCCCAGGTACTATACTCATAAATTCTGCAAAATCTTCTCCACCCATTAACTTTTCAAGATGTACCGGTTTAGCACCTAATTTTTTTACCGCCTCAGTGGCTATCTTGGAACATTCAGGATCATTTATAACTACAGGTGTGGCAAATTCGTAGTGCAATTCTGCCTCTGCCCTATAACTGCTTGCAGTGTCCTTGGCAATTCTTTCAAGCATTTTAGGGAAGTTTTCTCTTATCTCCATATTAAAACATCTTGTAGTTCCTTCTAATATTCCCTCACTTGCAATTACATTAAATCTTGAACCTGCTTTAAGTGCCCCTACACTAACAACTGCTGATTCAAGTGGGCTTAATTCTCTACTTACGATTGATTGTAAATTCATAACTATTGCAGATGAAGCAACAACTGCATCTATTCCTTGATGAGGAGCAGAACCATGT
>JAYFRK010000041.1:0-3849 GCA_034925975.1 Clostridium sp. | reverse complement strand
AGGTTTCTCAATGATACATATATGCGTTAGCCAAGTAATCTTACATGCCGCCATTTTGCCGCACTATTCTTACATAACGTGTTTAATACGTCTGCCACTATTTGAATTTTACCTTTGCTATGGAATTATCTTCTGTAAAGGACGATACATTGTACAATAGCAGCACTTCATTTAAATTAAATTGTTTCATATAATCATCTATATCCATATTAAAATACCTTAGGTCAATCATATGAATTTCATCATAATGATTGGTCAAAAATGGAACCAAGCTATGGGCATAAGAATCCTTTAGTACTAGCAGCTTTCTACCAGTATTTGCTCCAGTAGATATAGTTATAAGAGCATGATTCCCATCTAAGAAAACTGAATACTTATCCTTTTTTTCTAAATGACTTAACTCATATAAACTACTGCTAGATTTACCATCATCTAAATATTCTACCTTATATTTAAGCTCTACTTTAGGCTTAAATATATGAATAGAATCTGGATTTATAAATCTATAATTTCCCTTAGAATAAAGAGTGCCATAGAATTTATCTGTTACCTTTTCAACATTAAAATCATCTATATTTAAAGGGTTATTTCCCATAGTTAAAGCCAAGTTTTTATAGGCATAATATGCACCTAGAGATGTCCAATGATGGTCCGTCTTGTAATAAATATATTCATCTTTATGTGAAGCTAAATCATTGTACACATCCACAAATTTCACTTTAGTATTTAAATTCTTTTTAACTTCATTAATTATAGACAACTGATCTTTATGTGGAGCAAATTTAGGCAGCTTTTCTTTCAACATTTCTGCAGAATTAGGAGCTAAAAGAAAGTACATAGATGTAGATGGATTATCTTTGGCAAAAGTATTTATAGCTTCAATATTTTTATTGAAAATATTTTTATCAACTTTATCAACTTTTTGAAGTAAGTATCCATCCTTTCCAAGGTAAACTCCATTGCTATCCTTTTTATGAAGCCCAATCTCTGCAGCTGACTTCATGCTTACCCAAAAATCTCTAAAAGCAAATTGGTCGGTAATATACTCTTCATAATCTGTAGTAAACTTTCCTTTTAAAAGTTTGTCCCATGAAAAATCAGGCCTTTTTTTCAGTACCCTATTTTCTGATTCCGAAAAATTTTTATCTGGAATTATAATATTTAATGCTGCTACAATCAATAAAAAAGCTGCCATTATAATAGTCAAAAACTTATGATATACCTTCAAAGCTTATTCTCCTTATTTTAGAATACTATTAAATACTTCCTCAACTTTTTGCTGATTATCTGAAATAGCAAACATAATGTAATTACCTTTTTTGATAATAATATGATTTTTTACTTTTTCGTGCTGATCAGGTAAGTATGAACCCCAAATTTTATCAAGCTGCCCTAGTCTTGTATTTATAGCTTTTTCAATATTAGCCATATTGCTCTTATCCTTAAGTTTAAAAATAGCCAATTCATCAGATCTTACATTAATCATTGCTTGGTAAACTACATATTCTGAAACCATCCCTTCATCAAAAGGATAACTTTCCTTTACCCTTTCACCGGAAACAGAAAGCATTTTTGCAAATCCAACCTGACTCATAACTTTTTCTCCAATGTCCTTAACAGCTACATTTACTTCAGCAGGTTTTTCTGGTTTTGGAGTTGGTTTATTAGGTTTTATAGCCTCCGGAGTTTGTGGCTTTGTGTTATTGGTATTTTGTGTATTTGTATTTCCATTATTTTTAGGTTTAGTAGTTGTTTCTGTTTTTTTATTTGATTGATTCTTATCAGTAGGTTTACTTGGATTTTGAGAGCCATCTTGAGGTTTCTCTGATTTTTCCTTACTCTCCTCTAACTGCTCTTTATCTTTTACTTCATCAGTTCTATTTTGATCTGTTATTTGCTGTTCCTGGTTAGCTGCTACACTTTTATTCTCCTCTTTTTTAGAACACCCAACCGCCGTAGCAATAATTAATAGTGAAAGTAATAAACTAATTTGTTTTTTTAACATTTAAATATGCCTCCTCTTTATGTTTAGTTTAAGTTTTATGAAAATCATTCCTGTATATCCATACATTATATAAAACGAAAAATTATCACAAAAGTCCGCATAATTTCAATATATTTTAAGTAAATAAAATTTAGCATCCACTTAAACTAAATTTTATATATAAAGTTAACAATACAATAAGTCCTATGAAATAAATGGTTTCATAGGACTTAATCACTTTAAATCTATATATATAATTTAAATATTTACCTTCTTCCAAAAACTTGGAACAAGTAACAACAATATTGGATAAATTTCAAGTCTTCCTATAATCATACATAATGATAGAACTATTTTGCTTAAATATGTAAGTTCTGAATAATTTCCCATAGGCCCCAATATTCCAAAGCCTGGTCCTATATTCCCTAGAGTTCCTGCTACAGCCGAAATAGAAGTAAGTGTATCCCTTCCCTCTAGGGAAATAACAAAAACAGCCATAAGAAATATAAATAAATACATAAAGAAAAATGACAGTACTTCCATCAATGTTTCTTCCTCTACTGATTTACCACCAAACTTTACAGTATATACTGCTCTAGGATGTATTATTTTTAATAGTTCTCTTCTCATGATTTTAAAGAGAAATAATATTCTAATATTCTTTATTCCTCCTCCTGTAGAGCCGGCACAGCCTCCTACAAACATCAAAGACAATAAAATCATCTTACTAAAGGTTGGCCATTGATTAAAATCTGTGGTGGCATAACCAGTAGTAGTTATAATAGAAGCAACTTGGAAGGATGAGTGCCTTAAAGATTCCCCTATGCTTTTAAAAATGCTTCCATGAATGTTAATAGTTATTAGAATTATAGAAATAAGGACTATTCCCATATAAAGCTTAAATTCTTCATCTTTAAAAATGCTTTTTATACTACCTTTTAATGCAGTATAATACAATGAAAAATTTACGGCACAAGCTAGCATAAAGAATGTAATTATAACCTCAATATATACATTATTGTAATATCCTATACTTAGCCCCTTAATTGAAAATCCACCTGTACCTACAGTCCCAAAACTATGTACTAAAGAATCATAAAATGGCATACCTGCTATTTTAAGCAGTATAACTTGAATAACTGTAATTACAAAATAAATTCCATATAAAATTTTCGCAGTTTTCCCTACTTTGGGTACTAATTTTCCTGGAGTGGGCCCTGGACTTTCAGCTTTCATAATTTGAAGACTTCTAGCTCCTATGGATGGTAATATAGCTAAAGTCATTACTAGTACCCCCATACCACCAATCCAATGGGTAAAGCTTCTCCAAAATAATATTCCCTTAGGAAGAGCCTCCACATCAGTTAATATACTAGCTCCAGTAGTTGTAAGCCCGGAACTTGCTTCAAAGAAACTATCCACAATTGAAGGTATTGCTCCACTAAATACAAAAGGTAGGGCGCCAAAAAAAGAAATTAAAAGCCATCCAATCGCTACAATTGCAAAGCCATCTCTTGCATATATATTTTTACTTTTGGGTTTAGTTGTTGCAGCTATAATTCCAAAAGCAAGTAGCATAACAATCGTAATAATGAAAGCACTAGCATCATTTTGCCCATATATAAAAGCCACTAGAAGTGACGGAACCATTGCCACTGCTTCACATATTAATAATATCCCCAAGCTTCTTAATACCATTCCAAAGTTCATCGTATATTCCTCCATCTAAGCCAGTAGTTAGGTCATTTAAACTGCAGATATTTTTATCTTTAGTAATAACAATAACTCTATCCCCACTCATGATAGTATCATTACCATGAGGAATGATAATTTGATCATCTCTAACTATGGTTGCTATAATAACA
>JAYFRK010000289.1:0-2816 GCA_034925975.1 Clostridium sp. | reverse complement strand
TGTTATGATTTTGTTGACAACATAGCAGTATAGTAGTATATTAAAAGTTAACCAAATAGGTATACTTTATATTTATAGGAGAATAAAAATGAGAATTACCCAAGAAGCTGATTACGCTCTAAGAGTTGTTCTGTACTTATGTAAGCTGGGATATGGTGAGAAAATAGAAGCTAAGCATATAGCTGAACATGAACACGTTCCAATTAGATTTCTATTAAAATTACTTAGAAAGCTAAAACAAGCTGGTATAGTAGATTCTTATAGAGGAGTTAACGGTGGATATACACTTAATAAATATCCAGAAGATATTACTTTTAAAGACGTAATAGTTGCAGTAGATGGACCTATATATATGAATAGGTGTATTTATGACCCTAAACACTGCAACGCAAAACGCACTAATCGATGCGAAGTGCATAATGCTCTAGTTTCTACACAAAATAAATTAGTTTCACAACTAGAATCTATTAACTTTAAAGATTTAATTAAGTAATATGCTTACAAATATATCGGGGAAACCCGATATATTTCGGAGCTAAAGTATACTAATTTAGTATACTTTAGCTCCGAAATATACCAAGTTAGTATACTTTAAGGAGGTATAATAATGTCAAACCGTTTAAATTGTACAACTTGTCAATCAGCGGATAAAGTACTTCAAGACTTTATCTCAGGATTAGAATTTGAAACCTCTCATCACAGAGTAAATTCACAAGCCATAAAATGCGGCTTTGGTCTTCAAGGAGTTTGCTGTAGACTTTGCGCTAACGGCCCATGCAGAATAACTCCAAAATCCCCAAGAGGAATATGTGGTGCAGATGCAGATACAATGGTTGCAAGGAACTTTCTTCGCGCAGTTGCTGCTGGATCTGGATGCTATATACATGTAGCAGAAAGTGCTGCTTGGAATTTAAAATCCACTGGAGAAAATAAAGGAGAAATTAAAGGAGAAGCAGCATTAAATAGACTTGGTGAAATTTTTGAAATAACTGAAGATAATCTACATAAAAAAGCAGTTCTTGTTGCCAATAAAATACTTGATGACTTATATAAGCCAAGATTTAAAAAAATGGAATTAGTAGAAAAAATGGCTTATCCCCCACGTTATGAAAACTGGAAATCTCTAAATATACTTCCCGGCGGAGCTAAATCAGAAGTTTTTGACGGAACAGTTAAAAGCTCCACTAACTTAAATAGTGATCCTGTTAATATGCTTCTAAATTGTTTAACTCTCGGAATTTCAACCGGTCTTTATGGACTTACTTTAACTAATCTTTTAAATGATGTAATACTTGGAGAACCAAAAATAAGAACTGCAAAGGTTGGATTTAAAGTAGTTGATCCTGACTATATAAATATAATAATAACTGGACATCAACATTCTATGATAGGCCATCTTCAAGATAGCCTTATAGATGAAAATATAATAAAACAAGCTAATAACGCTGGAGCTAAAGGCTTTAGGATTGTAGGCTCTACTTGTGTAGGTCAGGATTTGCAATTAAGGGGTGAACATTACCAGGAAGTGTTCTCAGGACACTCTGGAAATAATTTCACAAGTGAAGCATTAATTGCTACAGGAGCTGTTGATTTAATAGTTTCTGAATTTAATTGCACTCTTCCTGGAATAGAACCTATCGCTAAGGAATTAGATGTAAAAATGATCTGCATAGATGATGTAGCTAAAAAATCAAATGCAGAATATATTGAGTACTCTTATGATAAAAGAGAAAGTATTACAAGTTACATAATAGATGAAGCTATAAAAAGCTACTTTAATAGAAGAAATAATGTAAAAATTAATATTCCTAAAAATCATGGTAATGACGACTCTATTACAGGAGTTAGTGAAATATCTTTAAAAGAACTCTTAGGTGGAAGCTGGAAACCTCTCATAGATCTCATAGTTTCTGGGAAAATTAAAGGTGTAGCCGAAGTAGTTGGTTGCTCCAGCCTTGTTTCTGGTGGACATGATGTATTTACTGTTGGACTTACGAAAGAACTTATAAAAAGAGATATTATAGTTCTAACAGCAGGATGTTCTAGCGGCGGACTTGAAAATGTAGGACTTATGTCACCTAGTGCAGCTTCTCTTGCCGGAAACAGTTTAAGATCGGTGTGTGAGACTTTAGGAATTCCACCTGTATTAAACTTCGGACCATGTCTTGCTATTGGAAGACTTGAGACAGTATCTACTGAACTTGCTAAGTACTTGGGGGTAGACCTGCCACAATTACCTCTAGTATTATCCTCTCCTCAATGGCTTGAAGAACAGGCTTTAGCTGATAGTGCTTTTGAACTTGCTTTAGGACTATCCCTTCACCTTGCAAAGCCACCATATATTACAGGAAGCAAGATTGTAACTAAAATATTAACTGAAGACCTTGTTAATTTAACAGGAGGACAGCTTATTTTAGAGGATGATGTAATAAAAGCTGCTGATAGACTTGAACAAATTATTATAAACAAAAGAAAAGCCCTAGGTTTAA
The DNA here is from genome assembly GCA_034925975.1 of Clostridium sp. Classification (GTDB taxonomy): domain Bacteria; phylum Bacillota; class Clostridia; order Clostridiales; family Clostridiaceae; genus Clostridium_H. The sequence goes on along the minus strand of JAYFRK010000289.1, from coordinate 327 downwards.
ATTAAGTTATGGGGGATGCTTTATTATGATAAGAGTAATGATAGATAAAGATTTATGCATAGGTTGTCTTAATTGTACTTTAGCCTGTATGTGTACACATAACTCTAAAGGTAACTCTATATATGATTTAAATCTTGAAGATATATCAAACGAAAGCAGAAATCATATAGAACTAGATTCAAACAATCATCCAAGCCCTATCTTATGCCGTCATTGTACAGAACCAGAATGCGTTCTAACCTGTATGAGCGGGGCTATGACAAAAGATCCTAAAACAGGCATTGTAAATTATGATGAAAAAAAATGTGTTTCTTGTTTTATGTGTGT
>JAYFRK010000623.1:0-5134 GCA_034925975.1 Clostridium sp. | reverse complement strand
TTGCTATATCTATTAGATAAGCAGACGTCATTTCTGAAAGTTTTGCAGATGTGCCCTATATACAGAAATGAAGAAAATTTTAAGAAGATTGTTTCCTATATGAAACGAACGGGTAAGACCCTTGAGTCCATTTCTCAAATGCCTAGACATAGAGCTTTTGCAAATAGTTTTTTAATTATTGAATTATATAAAATAAATCCTAAAATAGAAGGATGTATTGAAAATCCCTTTGATAGAAAAGTTTTCAATCAGTCTTTTTTTGACTTTATTCATTATCAATTAGTTAGACAGATAAATAATAATCAAGGAATTATAGAAAGAGATTCATTTATTAGATCCTTTATCTTTCCAATCTTTGAGCAATTGTGGAAAGAAGAAATCGATGATATGTCATTTTATAGATCAAAATCACAGAAAATGGAGCAAGTAAAGGGAAGTAAAAATCCTTTTGAACAATCTAAAACTGAGGAGATACCAGATTTGCTGGAATCTAACCAGGAGGAAGTTGAAAAGATTCTAGAAGAAATGCTAGATCAACAAGAGCAAATAAGTACGAGCATACAAAATACAATACAAGGTAAGATAGATTTAAAGGCTTATGGAATTAGCCAAGCAGATCAAGAATTATTTCAGTTTTATTCAAATAAAATGAAATCAGAAAGAGAAGAAATGCGGCAGTTTTGGAGAAAGTTGATAGGGGATGCAAAAAAGGAGATAAGTGTAAAAAAGAATGATCAAATAAAGGGAAAAATAGATATAGGTAGCTTTATTAAATCTTATCCCGGTTTTGTAGAAGCTGAAAAAAAGGGGAATTATAAAAATCTCATGATTTTTAATAGATATTTGCTGGAGCCTCAAACGAATATATTGCCTGAAAGAATAGAGATTTCTTTTGTAATAGATAATTCAGGATCAATGAATGTGTCAAAGATTGAAGCGGCAAGAAAAGCTTTAGCAGTAACATTGCTATCAATTGATGATTTTAATCAATATTTGAAAAGCAATGCAGAGCAATTAAATCAAAAAGTAGAAGTTTTAAGCGAAACTTGGTTTTTTGGCAACAAGTATTATAATGTTAAAGAGTTTAACCATAAAAATGTGAAGGAAAAAGAGAAAAGTGATATAATTCGTTCAATAGTGAAGCTAGATGCCAAAGATGGAGCAACTGATGATGCAAGCTGTCTTAGAGAAATATCTAATAGAATTACCTCTACGCAGCAAAGTGAACTCAAAAAAGGAAAACAAATAAAGATAGTTTTTGAAGTTACAGACGGTGCGTCAAGCTTTCCTGGATCAGCAAAAGAAGCTGTACAAGAGTTGCTATCTAAAAATATCCAAGCATATGCATTTCAAATTGGAAAAAATAGTGAGAAAAGTGAAAAAGTCTTTAACTTCATATGGAATGAAGGGTACAAACAATCCCATGGAGTAATAATTGGTGAACAAGTAGAAAAACTACCAAAAGAACTACTAAAAGCAGTGGGGAAGAATATGCAATCTATTTTTAATAATTTGTATAAAAGGCTATATTATAATTAAAAATGGTGCAATTATTATATAACCTTTTTAGCAACTATTTATTAATTTACTTAAACATATTATTAAGTATATCATGGTTATTTGCAGCAAGAACTAAGGTATCTCCTGATTTAATAGTAGATGAACCTTTTGGTATTACTATTTCACCCTTTCTTTTTATCATAACAACAAGTACCTCTTCTGGTATATTGGCATCCATTAGGGTGTTGTTCACCCAGGAGCAATTGTTATCAATATAAAATTCCAATAATTCAGTATGCACTTCATCCTGGAAATCATTAAAGGTTTTATAAATTGATGCCCCGCTTTCAACTAAATCTAACCTTTTAGCGATTTTTGGAATCAGAGTTCCTTGAACAACAAGAGAAAATAGAGAAATAAAAAAAACAGTGTTAAATATATCGTTGGCAATGTGAAGCTGATTTGTCATGGCGTAGGTTGCAAAAACTATAGAGGCTGCCCCTCTAAGGCCAACCCAGGACACGAATATTTGATGTTTAAGTGGGATTTTAAACCAACTTAGTATGCTCATAACAGCAATAGGTCGTGCTACAATAACCATAAATATAGCAATTGATAGTCCATTCACAAAAACTGATGGGAGCTGGGAAGGAAAAACTAATAATCCTAATGTAAAAAACAGCGCAATCTGCATAAGCCATGATATCCCATCAAAAAAATGCACCATACTTATTTTATGTGGGATTTTCTTATTACCAACGATTATCCCAATTATATATACTGACAAGAATCCGTTACCGCCAATATACTCACTTATTGAGTACCCAAGAAGTATAATAGATATAATAAATATTGGATACAAACCATCGATTTCAAATGGAACATGTTTTAAAATTAATATAGACACTTCAGCAACAATAAAACCAATAATTGAACCGAAAATAATTTGTTTTGAAATAAGTAATATTATTGATTGTTGGCCGGTATTTGTTAATATTGAAATCATAACTATAGTTAACATATATGCCATAGGGTCATTGCTGCCGCTTTCCATTTCAAGCATAGAGGCTAGACCATCTTTTAAACTTAATTTTTTAGACCTTAAGATAGAAAATACAGAGGCAGCATCTGTAGAAGAGACAATTGAGCCTAACAACATACCTTCAATGAATGTAATATCCAAAATATAATATGAGAAAATTCCAACTAACAATGCAGTAAGAGCAACGCCTATAGTTGATAACAATATGGATTGAATTGCTATAGGCTTTGCTGTTTTCCAATTAAGACCAAAGCCACCATAGAACATAATAAAAACTAGTCCAATAGTTGATATTTGCTGAGTTAACATTGAGTTATCAAAGTATATTCCACCTATTCCATCGGAACCTAAAAGCATTCCTAAAGTTAAAAAAATCAATAATGTAGGTACACCATATTTATACAACAACTTACTTGAAAGCACAGAGATTATAAGTATTATACCAAATAATAATAGAATCTTAGTCATAAACCTTATACCTCCTTCTGAAAATTTTATGCCTTTGTTAAGCATGGCAAATGCATATTATATAATATCATAATATTAACATTTGTATTGTACTAACCTTAAATATTTATAAAAAGTTTAAATAATTTGTACATGCCAGGTACAAAAGATTAGGAGGTATAACTTTTACGCAGAACTATAGATATTTGCGTTAAGGTATAGGGTTTTGAATATTTGTTTATGTTGAAATTGAATTATTGACAATGAGTATAATACATGATATAAAAAATATAGACACAACAAGTTAATATATAAATTCTATGAAGAGAAAAAGTAGACTATTTTATTGTTCCACAGAGAGTTGGCATTATGCTGAGAGCCAATGTTCAAAGATTAGTTGAAAATCATCTCTGAGAAGCAGAGCTGAAATTTATTTTAGTAAGCAATGCAGGTAGTCCACCGTTAAAAGGAACACGTATTATAATGTACGTTGATGAGTGTTATAAATTAATTTTTGTATGTTAATTTATAGAATCAGGGTGGTAACGCGAGCATAACTCGTCCCTATATAGGGACGAGTTTTTTATTTTTAAAATAATCAACAAAGGGGGAATGGCTATGGAAAGTGATATTGATATTAGGATTAGTAGCCATAAAAGAAAAAGAATAAATTGGGGGTTTTTAGTATGGAAAAGTTGGACAGAAAGAAGTTGTTATTTGTAAGCTTAATGATATTTTCAATGTTTTTTGGTGCAGGTAATTTAATATTTCCACCGCAATTAGGACAATTAGCAGGAACAAATATGTTAACAGCAATGGGGGGATTTTTAATTTCAGCAGTGGGGCTTCCTATACTTGCAGTTGCTGTAGTAGCTAAGGCAGGAGGGCTTAATATACTGGCAAGCCGTGTGCATCCAAGGTTTGCTTTTGCATTTACTATTTTAATTTATTTATCAATAGGGCCTTTCCTGGGTATACCAAGAGCGGCTAGCTTAGCCTTCGAAATGGGTATTTCACCATTTTTATCAAATAGCATAGGTGGAAGCAGACTGCCGTTATTTGTATATTCTTTAGCTTATTTTGGAATAGCCTTTTGGTTATGCTTATCACCTTCTAAGCTGGTAGATAGATTTGGAAAAGTTTTAACACCTACACTATTGGTTTTAATAGCAAGTATATTTGTATTTAGCTTGTTTAAACCAATAGGGGGATTTGCAGCACCTATTGGTGATTATGCACATTTTCCTTTGCTTAAAGGATTTTTAGAAGGATACAATACTATGGATGCCATAGCAGCACTTAATTTTGGTATTGTAATTTCTATTGCTTTGAAAGAAATGGGAGTAACAGAAGAGAAAAAGATTGTATCCAATACTATAAAGTCAGGAGCCATAGCAGGATTATTTCTAACAATCATATATGGAATGCTTGCATATTTGGGAGCTGCTTCAATGACAAGGTTTGGAGCAACTGAAAATGGAGCTCAAACACTTACAAATGTAGTATTTTATTTATTTGGACAAAAGGGCTCTGTATTACTTGGGTTAATATTTTCACTTGCTTGTTTAACAACATCAGTAGGGCTTTTAACTTCCTGCAGTCAATATTTTGCAAAGTTAATGCCTAAGGTTTCATATAAAGCTTGGATTACAATACTCTCTATATCAAGCATGATATTTGCAAATGTAGGATTGACACAAATACTTAAATTTTCGGTTCCGGCTTTGACCGCTATATATCCAATGGCAATTGTTCTTATGGTACTTGCACTTTTTAATAATTTTTTAAAGGAAAATTCTTATGTATATTTATTTACAATGATATGTACTTCCTTTGTTAGTATATTAGAGGCCTTGGGGCAATTTGGATTAAAAGTTAATATACTTAACAGTCTTCCGCTTTATTCAAGGGGACTTGGTTGGATTATCCCAGCAGCTGTTGGTGCAATAGCAGGATTTATTTACGGAAACCTAAGGAATAAAGAGTTTGAAAAAAAACATATGTTGGAATCCAAAGAAATTAAATAAAAAATATAAATATACTGGGAGGATGATAGAATGAATATGAATGAAGCTAATTGTAAATTTACATTTTACATAAATTTCTAAAAAGTATTATAATAGCTTTCAAAGAGATCTAAAAAAA
>JAYFRK010000416.1:0-3939 GCA_034925975.1 Clostridium sp. | reverse complement strand
CATTACTAATGCGCTCTTTCATCTCTTCATAAGTTTCAATAGGAATACCATGTTCATCTCTAATATAATCCATCAAATAATGATTGTATTCTCTATTAATCTTAGAAGCTGCTTCCGAAAACTGAACTGAATTCAATGTTCCTAAATAATTTGAGTTTTTATCAAAAACATTTATATATTCTAATCTATATCCATTAGTCCCTAATTCCCAATAAGAGCTATCTTTTAATTTTAGTAAATCCTTAGGCATTAAAAACTTTGGGTCTTTTTTTGCAAATTTGTCTGCATAAGTCAGCATTGTGGCTTTATAATTATACTCTTCTAGAATTTTTTGAGAAAATATTGCTGTGTCTCTTCTTCCATCCTCAAATAATAAAAATAACGCCTTTTCCGGTAACGTCTTTCCTTTTATATAGTAATCTAATATATCTTGCTGAGTAATAGTTACATAACCGTTATCTTTTAACGCTTTAATCTGCTTTTCTAATGCTTCAGTACTTATTAGTGTATCATCACCAGTTCTATCCACACCAAAATATGATACTGCAACAAATCCACTATTCCTATCTTTAGAAACCTCTTGTGAGCTATAGGGCTTGTATACTGAAAAAGTGAACAGTGCTTTTATAATAAGTACTAATATTATAAATAAAGTTATTCCTTGAAATGTGCCCCTTATTCTCTTAATTCTATCTTTTTTTTCAGGAGAAAAATTTTTATCTTTCATAATTATTCTCTACCCTTTTTCTTAATATACTGGAAGCTTTCCTTTGCTCTTTTTTTCTTTGGGCTGCTATATCACTTGGAGTCATTCTTGTGCCCCATGTGGATTTCCAAAATGTTACCCAAGCTATAGGCATCTGCCAAAGCAATACTGCTTCATAAAAAATACAAAATACCATTCCAAAAATCCAAGTTGTGCTTTTCCTAAAAAGCATTTGAGCAAAACTCATCATTAACGCCATCATTAGCAGTCCAACAAGAAATGTAGTTGGAAATATTTTGTGTACAATTGGTACATAAACTAGGTTATAGCAAACTATTACAGGTGCAGCAATGGGAACGAATACTCCCATATAAAAGAAGGTAGCCATAAAAGGTTCCTTTTTCCACATAAACTTTCCTGCAATAATCGATTCTCTGAGCCAGGATCGTTTCCATCTCATTTGCTGCTTAAGAAATACCTTATACTTATTAGGTACAATAGTAGAACAAATTGCCGTATCTTGATAACTAGTTCTATGTCCATTTAATACAAAATTAGTCATAGCTCTGTCATCTCCAAAGGTTGCCTTTTGACCTAAAAATTTTTGATTTATCCATTCATCCATATTATCCATAATTATTTGCTTTCTGTAGCAGGATAGTGGCCCCGACAGACATGTAACCGCATCAAAATAAGCTTCTGCTGCTTTCATAATTCTAAAAGCAATATAGTATCTAACAGACTGCATTTTGGTTAAAGTATTTGTATAAGTATTGGCAACATCCGTTCTGCCTGATACTCCACCCATTTTAGGATCTTTAAAAGGTTGTACTAAATTTCTTATTGCAAATGGGTCTAAAAAGCTATCTGAATCCACAAATACTACTAAATCATGCTTTGCATTTAATACTCCTCTGGATAGTGCTTCTCTTTTTCCCAAGTTTTTTTCTTGAACAAAATACTTCACCCTATTTGGAGCATCAAATCTTTCCGCTTCATCATTTAACTTATTTATTGTTTCCTTAATTTTCTCTACAGAATTATCATTAGAACAATCATCCACAACTATAACTTCCAAATTATCAATAGGATAGTCTTGGTTGATACAACTTAAAATTGTCCTTTCTATCCACTCAGCTTCATTAAAACAAGGAATAATAATGGTTACACCTGGTGTATAATCTACATCTATTGGCATAGGCTTGTACAAAACACCAAATAAATATCTGCTTAATAGAAATACAGCTGCAATAATACTATATAGGTATATCCACTTATTAAATTTAAAGTATATTATACTCTCTGCACGCATTAATAAAATGAAGGCACTTATAAATAATAATAATAAACTAGATGCAGCTAATACATACCTATCCTTTTTTCTATTGGAGTATTCAGATAAAGTTTCAATAAATTCTATTCCACATAATATTTTTCCATCTTCTGTAATGGAATCTCGAACCTTTTTCCCTTTAATCTTTACACTCATTTCATATCCTTCTGGCATAGAACCAGGCAATATTTTGAAGTCTAATTTAATGCTTTTAGCATTGCCAATTATATTTAATTGTTCTTTATCTTTTAATTCTAATAAAATTCCCGTTGTAGAAATATCTACAGATTTAACGCTAAAGGTGATATTGCTACTTTGATTTTTACATACTACTTTAATGTCAGCTTGCATTATATATCTTATTCCAGCTTTTTTACTTTCTATAAATGCATTAGGATCTCCCTTATAGTCCTCTAACACCTTTTTACCTCTACGATCAACACTATTTCTTATAGCTTCTTTATCAGGTACATTTGCTAGCAGTCTTCTATCTACGCGGGGATTTAAAAGAATATCATGGGTTTTACCTTGCTTCTTTTTTAATTTCTTGTATTCAACCCTCATTCTTTATACTCCTTATTTGACATATTAAGGCACATTCAAATAAATAACAGGTCAGCACGCTAGTCTATTTTGACTTTTATTTATTCTCATATGCCTAACATTATTTTTCTAGATAATCACTTAACTTTGCAACTTTATATTTTTCTCCATATAATCCTTTTTCATTGTTAGTTAAGAATATGTCTAAAGCCTCTGCAGTGTAATAGCTTTGGTCATTCATATGCATTACCACTACATTTCCCTTGCCTTTAACTAGTTCTTCTTTTATATAATCAGCAATTTCCTGTGCAGAAGGCCTTTCATAGTCATGGGTTGTAATATTTCCACTAATAGTATATTTATATCCACTCTCAAATACAGCAGCTAGTCCTTCTTTTCTTAAAAGCAAAGTAGGCGGTCTAAAATATGGTCTCAATGAATGTAAATCACCTATTATATTAGACATAACATCATAAGATTTAATTAGAGAAACTTCAAGCTCTTCTCTGCTGGCCTCTAAAAGTTCATGGTTATAGTTATGACTTCCTATATCATGACCATTTAAAGCCATGGTTCTAAGCAGGTTTGGATTAATATTTGATATACCACTGTTAACATCTGTATATTTTGATATTACAAAGAATCCTGCTTTCACTTTATGTTTATTTAATACATCTAATATACCATTTACTATTGGGTCTCCTCCCCAGTCATCAAAGGTAAAGAATATAACATTTTCACCATTTGTATCAATGGTTCCATCCTTATCAATAAATAATTTTTCATCATCACTAAAGTCACTTAAATCTACATATTTATTGCCTATATAATTAGTTTTCATCATTCCTAGTGCATCTTCATAGTTCCTTTTCTCCATAGGAATTGTGGTATTAATAATATTGTATCTACCTAGCTGTGATGGTGTCTCAATTGTATTTTGTAAATTACACAATGTTACTACTGAATATCCTAATGGCTTTTCAGCTAAATCATAGGATTGTGATTTTTCATTATATCTATTAACATAACCATTTCGAACATAATTTTTAGTTAATAACTCAACTATATTGGGAATAATATCATCATTTTTAAATAAATCTGAATCTAATCTAAAATAAACTATCTCTCCCTTTCTAAGGGATACATATGAATTTATATTGAAATAATCATGCACAATCTCTTCAGCACTCATATCTTTATATTTATGAATAATAGGTGCCTTAGAACAGGTAAATAACTCATAGTTTTTAAAAGAAGAAATATTTGTCATTGCCGACACAGCTTCTTGAATTTCCCCATCTGCATAGCCATATCCGGCCATATATGCGTTAGTAGTTATTCCTCTTTCTTTTAATAA
>JAYFRK010000290.1:0-1585 GCA_034925975.1 Clostridium sp. | reverse complement strand
TTCTGCATTTGCATACTCTATTTCTTTGTACCCAGTTTTTACTTTGCCTAATCTATGCTTTCTTATTTCCATTAGCTGTATTGGATCAATTGTTAATCCAATTATCTTCTTTTTATCTATTTCATATAGTTCCTCTGGAAGAGGTACTTCCGGCATTAATGGTATGTTTAAGGCTTTTATGCCTTTATTTGCTAGATACATACATAAAGGGGTCTTAGATGTTCTTGAAAGTCCTACTAATACTACATCTGCATTTCTTATTCCACTATGGTTTTTACTATCATCATATTGAATTGCAAATTCCATGGCTTCTATTTTCTTATAGTACTCATCATCCATCTTCCAAACAGCACCTGGTTTATACTCTGGTTGTTTTCCTGTCATTCTAGATAGTGTACTAATACAAGGTCCTAATATATTTATTATGTTTATTCCTCTTTCAACACATCTCTCTACTAAAAATTCTCTAACATCAACTAAAACTATTGTGGAAATTATTAATGCATTCTTAGGGTCTTTTATGCTACTTATGAAATCGATAACATCTTCAGCGCTCTTTATGTATGGTGCCCTTTGAACATGAATTTCTCCACTAAATTGGGTAGCAGAAGCTTTAGCTACTAGTTCTGCAGTTTCTCCTATGGAGTCTGATACAGCATATACAGTTAACATTACAATACCCCCTCTGTCTTTTGTGTTAAAAAAACTCTTATAATCAAATAATAAATCTGTTTCTACTATATTTCAACACATTGTTTACTACTATTACTATATAAATATTTTATGCCAAATTAAATTTCTTATAGTTTATTAATTTTCTTAGTTATCACAAATATTTAGATTTCTATTTTAATTTTTTTATATGTGGTAAAATATAATAAACAGAGTTCTTGGCTTCAGAGGGAGTTTTTACTCCAACTGAAGCTTAGAAATCGTTATCCAGGGACGTAGCCGCTCTTTACTCCCACTTTGAAAAAAAGCAGAGAGTCCAAATCTTCGATTTGGTGCGAATCGCTTTCACAGAGTGCGTTGGGAGTATTAGAGCGGATAGTCATCGGATAAATACTCACAAACCTTAAAGGAGAGATTTTTTTGAAACACGAACTTATTATAATAGGCGGCGGTGCCTCTGGAATTTTAGCTGCAATTAATGCAAAAAACTTAGGACTAGATGTATCAATAATAGAAGGAAATAATAGAATTGCTAAAAAGTTATTAACTACCGGTAATGGTAGGTGCAATATTACAAATAAATGTACAGATTTTAATAGATTTCATAGTGAGAATTCTGAATTTTTTTACCCCGTACTAGATTCATTTACTTTCTCTCATACTATAGATTTTTTTGAGCAACTAGGATTACCTATAATTACTCTAGAAGATGGTAAAATGTATCCCATGTCATTGCAGGCTTCCTCTGTAGTAGATATTCTAAAAGCCTCTCTAGAAGAAAGAGAGATTCCTACATATTTAAATACTAAAGTTACAGACATAAAAGCTTATAAAAATGGATTTAAAATATTTACTAATTTAGATGAAACATATGAATGTAGAAAATTGATTCTCTCCTGCGGTGGGAAATCTG
>JAYFRK010000428.1:0-1541 GCA_034925975.1 Clostridium sp. | reverse complement strand
AAAATTTAAGTATTATTTAATACCTCTAAGTAGTAAAGGCTTAGAGGTATTTTTGTGTTTGTAAAAATAAGGTTTATATGGTATGGTTTTATATAAAGATCCTGAAAATCATAATAAAAGTGAAGAACAAAAAATAATGTGGAATATGAAATTTGCTAAAACCTAAACATGATGAAATTGTAAAGTGAAGCAAAATTTATTTATATAGTAGGAGATAATATCATGAGGATAAAACAAAAAAAGCTACTGATTGCTTTTGGCATATTAGCTATTTTTATAGGAGGTTACGGTATTCTCTCCTATTGGAATCTGGTTCCTAAAAAAGCATATACAGCAAAGGATTTTGGCATTGAAACTATAAAGAGCCAAAATGATTGTAATAGAAATGGTGTAGATGATTATACTGACATTTTGTTAGGGGCTAGAAAAGATGCTCAGAACAAGCCAAAATATAAAAGTGTTTATTATGAAGGAGGATATCCTCCAGAAAATGAAGGCGTTTGTACAGATGTTATATGGAGAGCTTTCAAAAATGCAGGATATTCTCTTAAAGACATGGCAGCAGAACATATAAATAACAATTTATCAATGTATCCAAGAGTAGCTGGGAAGCCAGATAAAAATATAGACTTTAGAAGAGTACCTAATTTAAAAGTTTACTTTGATAATAATGCTGTTTCATATAGTTTAGATCCTTATAAAATAAGTGAATGGCAGCCAGGAGATATTGTTATATTTGGACAAAATTATTCTCATATTGCTATTGTGTCAGACAAACGGAATAATAAAGGTATACCATATATTATCCACAATGGAGGACAACCTGTAAGGGAGGAAGATGCATTAGTTAAGTATTCTAAAGGAGCACCTATTACAGGACACTACAGATTTGAAAGCAAGTAAATAGTTTTGTAACATTGATATAAGAGAACTTAATTATTTATAAATATTATTGATGTTTATAAGAGAGTTAGTATAAAAGGAGTCTATTAATGAAAAGATAGTATACACTATTGCAGTTCCACTTCATAATATTATACTAACGTAGGATGCAATTAATTAATAAATGTACAGAGGGTATTGACTTATTTGGCATAATAAATTATTCTTACTATATATTGTGAAAAATGGAGGTTTTATAAGATGATGATTACTATTTGCTAAAAATTTTCGTTAAAGAAAATTAAAAAGGAAGTTTTATTGCCTAATCTAATGGGCTTTATTGTGTTGCTTCTTTTTGCATTAGTAAGCAGAGGTTATTAATCTTATAGAACTAAGTTTTATATTGTTTTTATATTAATTTATATAGTATTTTGCTATATGAATTATTTGTTACGCTTTAAAAACAAATTAAAATTTTAGACTGTAGGAGGCTTTGTATTCCTACAGTTTTTGTTCTTGTTCAATAATTCCCTGTTTTAGTTTAGGTTTTAAGACATTACAACTATTATTTAAAATTAACAAATCTATTTGAAGGGGGAATTTTTAATGAATATATTTGGAGTACAGTTTTTAGGTAAAAACTTTGGAATGCCGTCGAG
>JAYFRK010000279.1:0-9028 GCA_034925975.1 Clostridium sp. | reverse complement strand
TATAATTAATGAGGAAATGGCTCCTAAACTTATTATTTCAAATAATATTAAAACTAAACTTCTTGAAAATATAGGAATAGACATTTTAAATTATGCAGAATTTAATGAAGAATTTATGAAGATAACTCCAGAGGAATTTATATCTAATATGCTTAAGCATTATAATGCTAAAGGATTCATTGTAGGATTTAATTATAGATTTGGATATAAAAACTTAGGTGATGTTGAATTGCTAGAAAAGCTGGGTAAAAAGCTTGGATTTATAGTTCACATCCTTAATCCTGTAAAAGTTAATGGAGAAATTATAAGTAGTTCTAAGATAAGGCATTTAATATCTGAAGGAGATATAACTAAAGCAAATTATTTTTTAACAAGGCCTTTTATGCTTGAAGGTAAAGTAATAAAGGGCAAACAATTAGGAAGAAAAATTTCATTTCCAACAATAAATCTAGACTACGATAAAAAATTTATACTTCCTAGAGGTGGAGTTTATTTTACTATTGTTGAATACGACAATAAGAAATATAAAGGTATAACTAATATAGGATATAATCCTACTGTAAAGGATAAAAAGCTTAGTGTTGAAACTCATATATTGGATTTTAATAAAGATGTTTATGGTGAGACTGTGAGGATATATTTCTACAAAAGAATAAGAGATGAAAAGAAATTTGAGTCTATCGAACAATTAGCTTGCCAATTAGCTAAAGATAAAGATTACGCAAAAAATCAAAATTTTTAGCTAATCACTAATTAATGTAAAAAAATAATTTACTTTTTAATAGTTATTTGTTATAATACTTGTGAACCTTATCCTATGAATACTGACTGGCCGGCGTTATTCATGGAATAAAGGGGATTACAAAAATGGAGGTGCTTTACATGGAAAAGGCTAGAAAAATAGAACTAATCACTCAATACGCAACACACGAAGGAGATACTGGTTCTCCAGAAGTACAAGTTGCATTATTAACAGAAAGAATTAATCATTTAAACAATCATTTAAAAGAACACAAGAAAGATTATCATTCAAGAAGAGGTCTTTTAATGATGGTTGGTAAAAGAAGAGGTCTTTTAAATTACTTAAAAGAGCAAGATATTGAAAGATATCGTACTTTAATTAAAAAATTAAATTTAAGAAAATAGTTTGGAGCGGGCTAGTACCGCTCTATTATTTTAAAAAAATATCTTTTTTATTAAACTTATTATAACGGGTAATAATACTAATAGGCGATATATTGAAAGGAGGGTACACTTATGAATGAAGCTAAAAGTTTTGAAACAATAGTAGCTGGAAGGACACTCAAAGGCGAATTTGGTAAAGTTGGTATGTTATCAGATTGTGCTTTAGTTATAAGTTATGGAGATACAGTTATACTAGTAAATGTAAATGCTTCAGCTGAACCTAGAGAAGGGGTTGATTTCTTCCCTTTAAGTATTGAATATCAAGAAAGGTTATATGCTGTAGGAAAAATACCTGGAGGATTTATAAAAAGAGAGGGAAGACCTTCAGATAAAGCTATATTAAATGCAAGAGCAATCGATAGACCATTAAGACCATTATTCCCTGATGGCTATAGAAACGACGTTCAAGTTGTATGTACAGTATTATCTGTTGATCAAGATAATTTGCCAAATATATTAGCAATGAATGGTGCATCATTAGCATTATGCTTGTCAAGTATTCCTTTTACAAAACCAGTAGGTACTGTATCAGTTGGCTTAATTGATGGAGAATTTATTATTAATCCAACTTCGAAGCAAAGAGAACAAAGTATCTTAGACTTAACTGTATGTGCTACTCAAGATAGAGTTATGATGATAGAAGCAGGTGGTCAAGAAATACCTGAAGATACAATGTACGACGCAATTATGTTTGGATTTGAGGAATGTAAAAAGATTGCTGCTTTCCAAGAAGAAGCCATGAAAAATTATGGAAAACAAAAATCAGAATTAAACTTATATGAAGTTAATCCAGAAGTTGCAGCTGCAGTTAGAGAATTTGCTTTCGATATGATAAAGGACGCTATGTATATAACAGATAAAGATTCAAGAAACGAAGCTATAGATATAGTAAAAACAAAAGCTAATGAACAATTTAGCGAAAAATATCCAGATAATTTGTCTGATATATCTGAAACAATTTATAAGATACAAAAAGAAGTAGTAAGAAATATGATTCTTAATGAAAATAGAAGACCAGATGCTAGAGGATTTAAGGAAATCAGACATATTTCTTCTGAAGTTTCTCTTTTACCAAGAACTCATGGAAGTGGATTATTTACTAGAGGATTAACTCAAGTAATGACTGTAGCTACTTTAGGATCTATAAGTGAAGTTCAAATTTTAGATGGTATTGGAGAAGAAACTTCAAAAAGATATATGCATCATTATAACTTCCCATCTTATAGTGTAGGCGAAGTAAGACCATTAAGAGGACCAAATAGAAGAGAAATAGGCCACGGTGCATTAGCTGAAAAAGCACTTGAACCTTTAATACCTAGTGAAGAAGAATTCCCATATGCTATTAGATTAGTATCTGAAGTACTAAGTTCAAATGGATCAACTTCTCAAGCTAGTGTATGTGGTAGTACTCTTGCTCTATTAGATGCTGGTGTACCAATCAAAAGACCAGCTGCAGGTATAGCAATGGGATTAGTTACAAGCAAAGATTTACAACAAGAGAAGGTTTTAACAGATATCCAAGGATTAGAAGACTTTTTTGGAGATATGGACTTTAAAGTAGCTGGAACTGAAGAAGGAATAACCGCAATACAAGTTGATACTAAAATAGAAGGACTATCTAATGAATGTATAAAAAATGCAATGTCCGATGCTAGAGAAGCTAGACTTTCTATACTTAAAGTTATGAATGCATGTATACCAAGTCCAAGAGAAGAAGTATCAGTTTATGCTCCAAAAGTATTTACCATTAAAATTAATCCAGCAAAAATTAAAGATGTAATAGGTGCTGGCGGAAAAACTATAAATAAAATTATAGATGAAACAGGCGTAAAAATTGATATTAAGGATGATGGTACAGTATTTGTAACTGCTGAAAATTATGATTCTGGAAATAAAGCTTTAGAAATGATCAACGGCTATAGCAAAGAAATTAAAGAAGGTGAAATTTACTTAGGTAAAGTCACTAAAATATCTAACTTTGGAGCTTTTGTTGAAATTTTACCTGGTAAAGAAGGGTTAGTTCATATATCTAAATTAGATGTTAAGCGGGTAAATAAAGTTGAAGATATTGTTTCTGTAGGGGATGAAATATTAGTAAAAGTTACAGAAATTGATTCAATGGGAAGAGTAAATCTTTCAAGGAAAGATGCTATAAAAGAATCCGAAGTTGAACAAGATAATAATAACTAAGAGTAGAAGGGCAGTGATGCCTTTTTATTTTATTTTATGAGGAGGACTAATGTACAACTTAATTAGATTAAAAAATGGATTAAGAGTTGTTATCGAAAGCATAGACTATGTTAATTCTGTTACAGTAGGGCTATGGATTGAAAATGGTTCTAGAAATGAAAATAAACTTAATAATGGTATATCTCACTTTATAGAGCACATGCTATTTAAAGGAACAGAAAATAGAAGCTCCAAAAATATAGTTGAATCCATAGAAGATGTAGGCGGTCAAATTAATGCGTTTACTGGCAAAGAAGCTACTTGCTTTTATATAAAAACATTAGATACTCATTTAGAGCTAGGTTTAGATTTATTATCTGATATGCTATTTAATAGTAAATTCTCAGAAGAAGAAATTGAAAAAGAAAAAAATGTAGTTATTGAAGAAATAAAAATGAATAATGATAATCCAGAAGATGTTTTAATGGATCTATATAGCAAAGCAGCATTTGCTGAAGATTCACTGGCATTACCTATTTTGGGTACAATAAATACTGTTAAATCTTTTAATAGAAACATGTTAAAAGAATATGTAAATTCTTATTATATACCTGAGAATTCTGTAATATCTATAAGTGGAAAGGTAGATGTCAATACTATTGAAAGACTTATAGAAAAATACTTTGGACAATGGAAAACATCTAACAAAAGAATAACTAAATATAGTAATCCCCAAATTAGAAATAATCACTTATTCTTACAAAAAAATATTGAACAGCTTCATATTAATCTAGGATTTAGAGGATTAGAACTAGGGGATGAAAATGTTTATGCTTTAATGCTTATAAATACCTATTTAGGAGGAGGAGCTTCTTCTATACTCTTTCAAAAGATTAGAGAAGAACTAGGTATGTGTTATACCATATATTCATATATATCATCTTTTGTTAATGGCGGCTTAGTAAATATATATACCGGATTAAATCCAAAATGTGCAGTAGATGCAATTAATTATATAAGAGAAGAACTTGATGATTTTTCACATAAAATCACTAATATAAATAATGAAAAAATAACTAAATTAAAAGAACAACTAAAAGGTAACTTTATTTTAGGTTTAGAAAGCACTAGTAGTAGAATGTTTAGAAATGGAAGAATTGCACTATTTTTTAATAATATAATAACACCTGAAGAAGTAATAAAAAAAATTGATGCTATAAATAAAAATCAAATTACAGATGTTATTGAAAAAACATTCTCTCATGGGATTGAAAATTCAGCCTTTGTAGGAGATAATTATAACGATAAAAAAATATTAATTGCTTTAGAAGAAGATATAGTAGCCTATAGAAATCCAAAAAGAGTTAACTTATAAGAATAACTCCTTAACACATATCATAAATATATTTATGATATGTGTTAAGGAGGAATTTGTTATGGATGATAAAACAAAATTGTATAGTGAGATTGAAAGATACGAAATAATAAATATTAATAACGGAGAAAAATATAATTATCTTTCTAATAACGATGTAGTAATTGATGAAAATGGTTTTCTGAAACTTTTAATAATAAATAATAATAAATCTCATTTTAGCT
Organism: Clostridium sp.; assembly: GCA_034925975.1. Taxonomy (GTDB): domain Bacteria; phylum Bacillota; class Clostridia; order Clostridiales; family Clostridiaceae; genus Clostridium_H. The sequence continues at coordinate 4,075 of JAYFRK010000279.1, read as the reverse complement.
TTTTTGGAGGTAATGATTTTTTAGAGTTGCCTTGGGATTGTGTAAATAAAATTGGAGCAAAAACTATAATTGTAGATATAGAAGAAAATGAAGTCAAAAAATCTTATAAATAAGTTAATTGGAGGTAACTATGAAAATTCTTATACAAAAATTTGGTGGCACATCAGTATCTACTTATGAAAGAAGAAAATTTGTAATAAAAAAAATACTTAAAGCCAAAGAAGCTGGATACTATCCTGTAGTTGTAGTATCAGCAATGGGAAGAAAAGGTGAGCCTTATGCTACGGATACCCTATTATCTTTAATGTCACAAAGCTTTAAAAACGCTAATCAATTAGCAGTGGATTTATTGATGAGTTGTGGCGAAATAATAAGTTCTGTAGTTATGTGTAATGATTTGTATTCAGAAAAAATTAATGCTGTACCTCTTACTGGTGGACAGGCAGGTATTAAAACCGATAATAATTTTAATAATGCTAATGTTGAACATGTTGACACAAAACTTATTTTGAAACTTTTATCAGAAAATAAAATTCCTGTAGTTACAGGATTTCAAGGCATAAGTGAAGATGGATTTATAACTACCCTAGGTAGAGGTGGAAGCGATGTTACTGCATCTTTATTGGGAGTTGCTTTAGCTGCAGAGGGCATCGAAATATATACTGATGTTGACGGTATTATGACTGCTGATCCTAGAATAGTAGAAGATGCAAAATTAATTAAGGAAATTAGCTACAATGATGTTTTTCAATTTGCAGATCAAGGAGCGAAAGTTATCCATCCAAGAGCTGTAGAGATAGCAATGAAGGGAAATGTACCTTTATTAATTAAAAACACAATGAGTGAATGCAATGGCACAATTATAGATAATATAGGATGTTTAAATTCTGCAAATGTTATAACAGGAATAACTCATATGAATGATAGAGTCCAAATAAAGGTTGACTTAAAAGATAACCTTGATAACGATAACTATCATGATTTACTTCCTGTTTTAGCTGAGAATCTAATTAGCATAGATTTAATTAATGTATTCCCTAACGAGAAAATTTTTACAATAGATGGTAAAGATTTTCAAAAGTTTGATACTATAATGAAATCTTTAGAGTTAATTTATTCTTATGTAAGTGATTGTAGTAAAATTGCTATAATAGGTTCTAGAATGAGAGGTATTCCAGGTATAATGGCAAGAATACTTAAATCTTTAATAAAGGAAAAAATAGAAGTGCTACAAACAGCAGATTCACATACAACTATATGGTGTTTGGTTGAATCTAAATACGCAGATGCTGCAATTAATGCATTACATAAAGAATTTGAGCTAGACAATCAATGATATGAATAGTTAATCTCTCTTAAGCAAACACTATGTTTGAAATAGGAGGGAATAATATGAGCGAAAGAGAAGAAAATAGAGAGAACCAACAAGATAAGATTGATTCAATAAAAGAGCTAGGAATTCCCAATACAAACCAAGCTGGGCAAAGGTTTCAAATTCTACCTATCATAGGACAAATTGAAGGGCATTCAGTATTACCACCTCAATCTAAAGCTACTAAGTATGAGCATGTAATACCACAGCTAGTATCTATAGAAACTGATAAATCTGTGGAAGGAGTACTTATTATTCTTAATACTGTAGGTGGAGACGTTGAAGCAGGATTAGCTATTGCAGAAATGATTAGCAGTTTAAGTAAACCGACAGTATCTTTAGTTATTGGAGGAGGTCATTCAATAGGCGTTCCTCTTGCTACATGTGCAGATTATTCATTTATATCACAATCAGCTACAATGATAATCCACCCAATAAGAATGAATGGATTAGTATTAGGGGTTCCGCAAACATTTGATAATTTCAATAAAATGCAAGAACGTATTACTGATTTTATCGTTCGTACTTCTAATATCCCAAAGGATACATTAAAAAAATTAATGTTGCAAACTGACGAATTATTAAATGATATGGGAACTATATTAATAGGTAAGCAGGCTGTTGAATACGGATTAATAAATGAATTAGGTGGGCTAAGTAATGCCATAAAGCATTTGGAAAATATGATCGATAATAAAAACAAAGAAAACTAGCTAAAGATTTTCCTTTAGCTAGTTTTGATTTATAATATTAAAAGGATAATTAACTCCTATGTAGAACTTAAAAATAGAGGTGGTGTGAATGGCAAAACGAAATTCCAAAGACGTTAAAAAATCAACTGGTGAAAAAACCAGAATTGAGAATGATATTAAGGGAATAATTTTAATTACTATAGGTACACTTATGATATTAAGTATCTTTATTACAAATTCATCAGGGCTAGTTGGTAGAACTGTTAAAAGGATGATTATATCATTTATGGGGCTAGGTTCTTACTTTTTTCCTTTAATAATCATATTTGTTGGAATAAGCTATATATTAAAAAATGGAAAATTAAATTTTAATAAGAGGTTTTATGGTATAACTGTACTATTATTAAATTCACTTATGTTAATTCAAATGATAAATATTAACAAATATTACGTAGACGGTAACCTTCTGTACGGTATTAAAAAAATATATAATGAAGTAAGTATAATGCATGGTGGAATACTTAGTTATTTAATAGATATACCTCTATACAAGTTATTTGGAAGTATGGGTTCATATATTATTTTTATATCTCTGTACATAATCTCCTTCATTTTAATACTTCAAATATCTCTTGGTGACATAATACAAACTTCTAAAAATAACAAAAATAATAAGGAACCTATTGGAATTAATAATTCTAGTAAAAATAAATTAGAAGATACTAATCAATCTTCATTTATTAAAGGGTTAAATAATAAAATAAAGTTAGTTAACTTTATGAAATCTACAGAAGATCCTAGCAACATAAGTGAATCAAAGAAAGTTGAAAAAGAAAGAGAAATAAAAATACTTGATCCTGGAGCAGCTTATAGTAAAATACAAGAGGTTAAACATGATAAACCTAATAAAATTAATGATGACTATAAAGAAGTAGCCATGGAAGCTATAAGTAAAGAATTAGACAGTGAAATAAATGAAGGCTATTTAAAAGATAAGGTAGAATACATATTTCCTCCTCTTCAATTATTAAATTATAATCCAACAAACAACTATAACAAAAATAGTAAACGAGATCTAATTAATAATGCTTCTAAATTAGAAGAAACTTTAGGGAGTTTCGGAGTTGAAGCTAAAGTTCTTCAGGTAACAAAAGGCCCTTCTGTTACAAGATTTGAACTACAGCCAAATGCAGGAGTAAAGGTAAGTAAGATAACACACTTGTCAGATGACATAGCATTAAGTTTGGCTGCATCTAGCATAAGAATAGAAGCCCCCATTCCTGGGAAAAGTGCAGTTGGTATAGAAGTGCCAAATAAAGAAGTATCCCCAGTTTACCTAAGAGAAGTAATAGAATCGGAAGAATTTAAAAATTTCAATAAAAATATTGCTTTTGCAGTAGGTAAAGATATTGGTGGTAATTGCGTTGTAGCTGATTTATCAAAAATGCCTCATTTGTTGATAGCAGGAGCCACAGGTTCCGGAAAAAGTGTTTGTATAAATACTTTAATAGTTAGTCTACTATATAAATATTCTCCTGAAAACGTGAAACTGTTGTTAGTTGACCCTAAAGTTGTTGAATTGAATGTATACAATGATATACCTCACTTATTAATACCTGTTGTTACAAATCCTAAAAAAGCTGCAGGTGCTTTAAATTGGGCCGTTACTGAAATGACTAGAAGATATAATTTATTTGCAGAAAATAATGTTAGAAATATTGAAGGTTATAATGAACTTTACAATAAAGGTAAGATTGGAGAAAAATTACCTTGGATAGTAATAGTAATAGATGAACTTGCTGATTTAATGATGGTTTGTCCAGGAGAAGTAGAAGAATATATAGGAAGATTAGCTCAAATGGCAAGGGCTGCAGGTATGCATCTTGTAATAGCCACTCAAAGGCCTTCCGTTGATGTTATTACCGGAGTTATTAAAGCTAATATACCTTCTAGAATTTCATTTGCTGTATCCAGTCAGATTGATTCTAGAACTATAATAGACTCAGCAGGT
>JAYFRK010000256.1:0-5371 GCA_034925975.1 Clostridium sp. | reverse complement strand
CTACATTCTTTTCAAATCCATATTGAGGATATATCTCACTATAATCTTTCATTAATTTATCTCTGTAAACTTTGGCGATTATAGATGCACAGGCTATACTGGCACTTTGAGTATCACCTTTTATAATGAATCTATTTTCTATATTGCAGTTTTTTATTGCATAGCCATCTGATAAGACTAGAGATGGTTTTATATTTAATCCATTTGCCGCTCTCTTTAGCACTTCATTATTACACCAGGCTATACCCTTTTCATCAATTTCCATGCTACTTATTTCAGTTATGCAATAGCTAACCGCTTTATCTTTTATTATATAATCTAATTCTTCTCTAGTTTTTTGTGATAATTTTTTTGAATCATTTATTTTAAGTATCAGTTCATTACTTTCCTTATAATCTAATTTTAAAATTACTGCTGCTGCAACAATAGGCCCTGCTAGTGGACCTCTTCCAACTTCATCTACTCCTGCTATATATAAATCAGTAATAAATTTTTTATCAAAGTCATACATTTGTTTAACTCTAGATATTTCTTTTTCTCTATATTCTAAAAACTTATAAACGCTGTTACATAGCTTTTGGACTGTTTTTCTTTCATCATTTTTTAAAGTATCTATTATCTTATAGTAATCCAAATTAGAATTTTCTTGTTTTAACATATCAGCAATATATTTTTTAATTTGACTAGATTTCATTTCTTTAAAATTTGTGTTCATCAATTAGATCACGGCCTTTCAAGGGAAATTTGACCTAGTTTTCCGCCTCTAAATTCATCGAGAATAAGTACTGCTACTCTATTATAATCTATATTTCCACCAGATATAACAGCACCTCTTTTTCTGGCTATATTATCCATATTTTCCAATGTGTTGTCGCTTAAAGAATTTAATTTATATCTTTCCATTAATCTATCTGGGTATTGTTCTTGGAGCTTTTCGATTAATTTATAAGCTAAATTTTCTATATCCATTATTTCATCTTTAATTGCTCCTGTAAAAGCTAAATTTAATCCTACTTCTTCATCTTCAAATTTAGGCCAAAGTACTCCTGGTGTATCAAGAAGTTCTATACCTATATTAGTTTTGATCCACTGCTTACTCCTTGTAACTCCTGGTTTATCTCCTACTTTAGCTCTAGCATTGTTTGCCATCCTATTTATAAATGATGATTTTCCTACATTAGGTATACCTACTACCATTGCTCTAGTAGTAATATTAACTAATCCCTTTGCTCTTAACTTATCATGTTTTTCTTTTAATAAATCACTTATTTTAGACTTTATATTATTCATGCCTTTACCATTGAGACTATTAACACTTATAACCTTTATCAAATCATTGGATAGTGTATTTATCCATTCTTTAGTTATTTTTTCTTCTGCAAGGTCACTTTTATTTAACAAAATAATTCTTGGTTTATCTTTACATATATCATCAATATCTGGATTTGAACTTGACTTAACTATTCTTGCATCCCTAATTTCTATAACTAAATCAACAAATTTTAAATTTTCTTTTATCTCTCTTCTAGTTTTAGCCATATGCCCTGGAAACCAATTAATAGACATTTTGCTTAACCTCCTTTACACTTAAAATTACACTATAAATATTTTTTATACCATGGATAAAAAAAAGGGACTTTACAGTCCCATTTTTTATCTAATCAATTCTTTAACTTTTGCAGCCTTACCTACTCTGTCTCTTAAGTAATAAAGTTTAGCTCTTCTAGCTTTACCTCTTCTTACTACTTTGATTCCTTCAATCATTGGAGAGTTTATAGGGAATGTTCTTTCAACTGCAGTACCGTAAGCAACTCTTCTTACAGTAAAAGTTTCTCTTATTCCACCATTTTGTTTCTTTATTACAGTTCCTTCGAATGCTTGAATTCTTTCTTTGTTTCCTTCTTTAATTCTTACATCGATTCTAATAGTGTCTCCAACGTTGAATGCTGTTAAATCATTTTTGATTTGTTCTGCTTCAATTGATTTTATAATATCTAGCATGTGCATTCCCTCCTTAAATTTTTTTGACGTTCGTATCATATGTATAAATAATAGATAGAGGACCGTCCGTACTAGCACAAAGCATATTTTACCACAAATAACGGTTTGCTTCAATATATAATTTAATATTTTATTAGCATCTTCTACTCTTTTAGAAGTTTTTTGTCTTCTTTAGACAATATTATATTTTTAAACATATCTGGTCGTCTTTCTTTTGTTATAATAAGAGATTGCTTTCTTCTCCACTTTCTTATATTTTCATGGTGACCTGATATGAGTACCTCAGGCACTTTTTCCCCTTCAAACTCTTCAGGTCTTGTATATTGAGGGTATTCTAATAGACCATTATAAAAAGATTCTTCAGCATAACTTTCATAACTAGATAATACTCCAGGTATCAATCTACAAATGCTATCTACAATAGGTATACAGGCCATTTCTCCACCTGTCAATACAAAATCACCCAATGACAGCTCAATATCTATATGCTTATAAACTCTCTCATCTATGCCTTCATAATGACCACATAAAAATATAAGTTCTCCTTCTCTAGACAACTGTTTTGCAGTTTCCTGAGTAAATGTCTTTCCTCTTGGGCCTAAAAATATAACCTTTCCTTTGTTAGTTTTCTTTATGGCTTTTATTGAATCTGAAATTGGCTGAGGAGTCATAACCATTCCTGCTCCACCGCCATATGGATAATCATCTACTTTTTTATGCTTATTTAGTGAATAATCCCTTATATTATGAGTATTGATTTCTATTGTACCTTTATCTAAAGCTCTACCTATAATACTAGAGTCAAAAACTTGAAACATCTCAGGAAATAATGTTAAAATATCTATTTTCATTGCCATACTTCCAAAGGCTTAATAATTACCTTTTTACTTTCTACATCTATATTTAATACAATACTTTTAATAGCTGGAATTAAAAGTTCCTTTTCACCTTTTATCCAATAAACATCATTGCTTCCAGTATAGATTATATCATCAATAGTTCCAAGTTCTTCTCCATTTTCATCGTAGACATGACAGCCTATTATATCTGATTCAAAATAAGAATCTTCAGGTAGTTCTATTGCATCTTCTCTTCTTACTTTTATATATTTGTTTTTTAACCTTACAGCATCTTCTATTTTATCTATACCTTCAATTTTTAGTATCACTTTTCCTGGTTGAAGTTTACAGTTAGTAATAGTAATTTCATTATTATCTATATATGCTTTTTTTAATTTTTTGAATCTCTCTAAATCATCTGTAACTGATTGTACTTTTATTTCTCCCTTAATTCCATGAGTATTTATTATTTTTCCTACAGTTAATAACTGTTCCATAATATCTATACCCCTTTAAAATTATATTTTAAAAGAGTTAGGATTTCCTAACTCTTTCATTTACAATAATATTAGTATGTAATTAGATTATTTCAACAACAACTCTTTTGTCTTCTTTTACAGCTGCTGCTTTCACAACAGTTCTTATAGCTTTTGCTATTCTTCCCTGTTTACCAATTACTTTTCCCATATCTTCTTGGGCAACCTTTAATTCAAGAATTATTGATTGCTCCCCAACAATTTCATTAACACTAACCATTTCTGGGTTATCAACTAAAGCTTTAGCTATTATCTCTAGTAAATTCTTCATCTACTACACCCCCTGGTTACTATTTAGAAAGCTTTTCATTTATTCCAGCTTCTTCAAATAATCTTTTAACAACATCAGTTGGTTGAGCACCATTTTTTACCCATTTAACAGCTTTTTCTTCATCTATTTTAACTGTTTTTGGTTCTGAAACTGGGTTATAGTAACCTATTTCTTCAATAAATCTTCCATCTCTTGGAGATCTTGAATCAGCAACAACAACTCTATAAAATGGAGCTTTTTTAGCACCCATTCTTCTTAATCTTATTTTAACTGCCATTAATTTCACCTCCTTACAAATCTCTATCTATTTACATGAATGGAAATTTCCCAAACATACCTTTTTTAAATGACTTAGGTTGATTTTTCATTTGTTTCATCATCTTCTTCATCATTTGAAAATCTTTTAATAATTTATTTACCTGTTGAACGGTTGTTCCAGATCCCTTGGCAATTCTTTTCTTTCTAGAAGGAGAATTACTAACTAAGCTAGGATCTTTTCTCTCTTTTTTAGTCATAGAATCAATTATTGCTTCTATTTTCTTTAACTCTTTTTCACTTTGATTTAAATCTATATTTTCTAATTGTTTATTATTTACTCCTGGAACCATCTCTAATAGTTTTCCCATAGGTCCCATTTTCTTTAACTGAGCCATAGATTCTTTAAAATCCTCTAGGTTAAACTCTAGATTCATCATCTTATCTCCAAGCTCTTTTGCCTTTTCTTCATCGATAGCTTCTTGAGCCTTCTCAATTAAAGAAAGGATATCACCCATTCCTAAAATTCTAGAAGCCATTCTGTCAGGATAAAATACCTCGATGTCATTCATCTTTTCACCAATACCAACGTATTTAATTGGTTTTCCTGTTATGGCTCTTATAGATAGAGCTGCTCCGCCTCTTGTATCACCATCAAGTTTTGTTAAAATTACTCCAGTAATATCTAATATATTATTAAAACTTTCAGCAACATTAACAGCATCTTGACCGGTCATAGAATCTACAACAAGTAATATTTCATTTGGTTCCAAGCTATCTTTGATATTTTTTAATTCATCCATTAGTGCTTCATCTATATGAAGTCTTCCTGCAGTATCTATTATAACTACATTTAAATCATTATTTTTTGCATATTCCATTGAAGCTTTTGCTATGTCTACAGGATTAACTTTGTCTCCCATAGAAAATACAGGAATATCTATTTGCTTTCCAACAACTTGAAGTTGTTTAATAGCAGCTGGTCTATATACGTCACAAGCAACTAACAATGGCTTTTTATTCTTTTTTCTTAGTTCTAGGGCTAGTTTGCCTGCCATGGTAGTTTTTCCAGCACCTTGAAGACCGGCTAACATAATTACTGTTAATCCTTTTGTAGAAAATTCAATCTTGCTTTCTGAATTTCCCATTAGTGTCTTCAGCTCATCATTAACTATTTTAATAACTTGTTGCCCTGGAGTTAAACTCCCCATTACCTCTGCACCAAGACATTTTTCACCTGTGGTTTTTACAAACTCTCTTACTATTTTATAATTTACATCAGCCTCAAGCAAAGCTAACTTAACTTCTCTCATTGCTTCCTTAATATCTTTTTCTGACAGCTTACCTTTACCTTTTAGCTTTTTTAAAGTTTCTTGAAGTTTAGATGTTAATCCTTCAAATGCCATCTTACTCCTCCTAAATAGACTCTTCGATATTATTTTTTATCTCTTGTAATAAGTCTACATATT
>JAYFRK010000433.1:0-3040 GCA_034925975.1 Clostridium sp. | reverse complement strand
CCTGTTTTATTTAAAAAGTTAGTTATTATTTTTTTAACCTGCTCTACAGTTGTAAACATGTGTTTAATCCTCCTTTAAACCATCTTAAATTCAGCTTTAACAGTGTGACCAGTATTGTCAAAAGTATGTTTTGCAGATATGCAAAGCAAGAATTTTTTAACACCTATATTAGGTATATCTATATATAGTACATTACCTGCCCTTATACTTTTTTCTCCTATTACCTCAACTGAAAGCTTTTGTTCCACTCTGTTCTTAATTTTTAACATTCCATCAGCTTTTTGTTTAACCTGTTCAGGGTTCATATTATCATCTACTTTTTCATATAGCTGTAACAAACCCCACTTTTGAATATTGGAGCTATCTTTAGCAATATATACTTCTCTTTCCCCAGTGCTCTTATTGTCTCTAACCAATTTTATTACGTTAAATGTGTTCCCATCTATTGACCGCTCATAGTTAAAATCAAAGAGTAAGTGCTCTGGATCAATGCATAAATCACTAACCGTAGTTGTTATATTCTTCAGTTCAACAACTCCATTATTATCTTTTATAAAAAATAATTGCCTTGTATTAACTAACGTAATATTAAGGCAATCCGCAATTATATCTAACAAATCTTTATTATCAAATATCTGACTTCCAAGCCTGTATCCAGTATCCTGAATCTCTCCAACATCTCTACCAAAATCACTGCATATTTTTTTAACAACTTCACTAGCAGTCATATTAGGAAACACATAAGTTTCATTTGTTTTTAAATGCCTTAACTGATCATAGGCTGTAATTTTCCTTTCTGCTTCATTAGTCATTCCAACTTTAAAAACATAACCTAAAAAATATGTTAGCCCATCATATTTAATCCTAATCGTGTTGCCTTCCATTGGGATAACACCAGTATCAATAACACCAAAATTAACAACCCCTGATTTATTTATATTGTCATCAAAAGATACTATAGTTACAAGTTCAGATATGTCATAAGTTTCACCATTGGAATTTTGAAATAATACTTCTAAACTCAAAATATCACCCCCTAAGGAATTACAAACACCTGATTAGGATAAATTAAATTAGGATTCTTAATTTTATCTCTATTGGCATTATAAATTGTTGGATACTTACTACCATTACCATAATACTTTTTAGCAATCGCCCATAAAGTATCTCCTTGCCTAACTGTATGCGTTCTTTGACTAGGTGGATCAGCTGGTCTTTGTGGAGGAGGCGGAGCTGGTGGTTTTGGTTTCTGAGGAATAGCTGATGGAACATTGACATACTTAGGCTTAGGAAGTTGAATTACTACCCTTTTAACTTTATACTCCCTATATTCCTTCAAAGATAAGGTATAATAATACTCTCCCTCTTCAGCAAACTTTTGAGTATGTTCAAAATCTGTAATGCTACATAGCATATTTATATCAGTCTTATCCCCTGTAATAATTAACCTAACTGGCTTTTTTTCATTAAGAAGCTTGTAAATCATATTTACATAGTAAATTGATGGTTTAGGTCTTTCTAGCACTCTGAATGAGTACCCTTTATTAGTAAAAATACTTTTTATATCAACCTTAATAAGCTTCCTATTTCCTATTTTAGTTACATCTCCCAAAGCCACAATTTCATAATCCTTGTTGTTTACATCTGCTGATAGTGTAAGCTCTTCAAGAGGATTTATAGGAAGTTGTTCACCATTAATAAATGTTTTTATCATGCTAATACAACCTCCTCTATATCTGATAATCCAACCTCAATATCTGTTTGAGTTTCTTGATAAAGATTACGCTTAATAGTTTCCCAATCCTCACCCTTCTTAATATCATTCTTAACATTTACTCCACCTTGATAATTCAAGTAATATACATTATTATCACGACCTGCTACTGACATAAGAAGTTCTTTATCTTGATTTGATATTTTAGCTTCAGTATCTTCATAGATAACAGTGGCATAGGCATCTAATGCCTCAAACTGTTTCAATGCTTCTATTTCTGCTATATCCTTTAAATATTGCAAGCTTTGCTTTGATAAATCAATATCATCACCAATCTTATCAACTTTATCGAGTTTTCCACCTTTAATTTTATCTCCATTTATTTTGCTTAAGTCCATATCAACAGGTTTGTTCTGCCACTCTTTTGCTATCGGCATATTTTGTGGGTTATTCTTATCTCCTAATAATTTATTTATATCAGGAATATTGAATTTATCTTCAATATTTTTCCCCCACTTATACCCTGCATCAAATGAACCACCAATTGACTTCATTTCCATTTTTGGTGCAGTCCAATAATTTGAAGGTTGATCACCTAGCCAATTATTTAGATCCTTTTTAGCATTTTTCAAACTACTTGTTATTGAACCTACCTTGCCAAGTTCACCAACTTTACCAATATCAACTCCAGGAATTTTATTCAACGCATCAATTATCCAATTTACAGCCTTAATAGCTAAGTTTGCACCTTCTACAAAAGCATTGGCAAGATTTGTAGCTACACCATCAAATCCATCTGTCATTGAAATGCACATATCAAGTACATTACTTGCTAGATTTACAAATAACTTCTTTGTAGCATATACAGGATTATTAAATACATTAGCAAAAAACTCAACAAACGATGCTACAACATTCCACATATATGCAAAGATATTATATATATGTGCTCCAAGAGCTGTAAACACCCCTGCTATTATTCCAGTTGCCGATACGCTTGTACCTGCAAAATGATTTACCGCTGCAACACCTGCATAAAATACAATTATTAAAGCTATTATTGCAACAATTATCCATGTTATAGGGCAAGCAAGTAATGCTGCATTTAATCCCCATTGGGCAGCAGTTTCAGCTGCGGTTGCAGATGTTTGTGCAATAGTTGCACCTGTTTTTACCGCTGTAGCAGTTGCCATTGCTAATTCAACCAACGCAGTTATAAATGTTATAGTCTTATATGCTCCCAATGCTATAGTCGCTATTCCTATTGCAATCGCTATTCCAAATAAAATCGGTTCAATTGTACTCCAATTATTTGCAAAGAAATTA
>JAYFRK010000267.1:0-14830 GCA_034925975.1 Clostridium sp. | reverse complement strand
TTTTTTTGATCGGAGTCTTTAATATTTTAGCCTTAGCTTAATTGTTTATCATATTTTTTTTTATAACTTTTTCATCATCATTTCTTTTTAAATGAGTTAATTTATCATCAAAGAGAGTTATGATTTGATCCATATATAAATCTAAATCAGGTATATCTAAAAGTTCTATATCATCATATAAAGAAAGTTCTTCTATAAGTGAAGCAATTTTTTTTCATTAAACTCCATTAATAACACTCCCAATCATGTAATTGCGTTAAAAAGATAGTAACACATATATAATGATAGTTCAAGAGATAGTATTTTAAACCATGTTGCTAAATATAAATGTGAAATAATGATATTTCATTAGAAAAATCAAGTAATATAGATCTTTAGCAATATATTTATCAAATTTATCAATATATTAGGTAAAATTACTTTTTATAGAGTTTATAATTTGAATAACTTTGTGGTAACATAAGTATATAACATGACGTAGTATTGAAAACTACGTGATGCGAAAGAAGATTTTTGTTTTTCTAAATGTGTTTAGAGAAAAATAGATTACATAAGAGAGAATGAGATTCCATAGGGAAAAAATGCAGGAGCTTTTTTATAGAAAATATTAAATATTGGAGTGATGATTATGATGAGTAAATTTAGAGAACCAGTAAGTGGATTAACCCATATGCTAGGAGCAATAATATCATTAATTGGAATGGTAGTACTAATAAAATATGAGAAAACTATTCCAGGTTCAACACCTTTAGCATTAACAGCTATAATAATGTTTGGATTAAGCTTAATACTTTTATATACAGCAAGTACTGTATATCATTTAGTTAAGTCCTCTGACAAAGTTATAAAGTTATTGAGAAGATTAGACCATTCAATGATATATGTTCTAATTGCTGGAACATATACTCCAGTTTGCCTAATAGCTTTGCATGGCAAATTGAGATGGATAATGTTTATAAGTATTTGGAGTTTTGCGCTATTAGGGATATTATTTAAAATGATTTGGTTCAATTCACCTAGATGGTTATCCACTTTATTTTATGTATTAATGGGATGGATAGCTGTATTTATAATTTCACCTATTTCGAAAGCAATTAACATTAATGGGGTTATTTGGCTAATCGCTGGAGGATTATTTTATACAATTGGGGCTGTTATATATGCTACAAAGTGGCCTAAAATAAAATCCAAAATTTTTGGGTTCCATGAAATATTCCACTTATTTGTTTTAGCAGGTAGCTTTTGTCACTATCTTATGGTATTTAAGTACGGGCTTTAATCATGAAATTAATTCTATAGTTTTAAGAGAGACAATGGGGTCATTGTCTTTTTTTCATGAAATGGTATATAATATGATTGTTTACATGTATCTGGTTTATTATTTTATCATAGTATTCAAATATATATAGAAGGTGTAATTATGGAAGTGTTAAATTCAAAGGAAAGTATAATTCAATTTGTAAATAGTGCTAAATTATCATTGCTGTATATTTCATCTAATAACTGCAGTGTATGCCATGCATTATTACCTAAAATGGAAGAGATGTTAGAATGTTATCCTGAAGTTCAATGTAAGAAAATTGAAATAGATAAATTACCTGAAATTGCAGGTCAACTGTCTATTTTTACTGTACCGGTAGTAATTTTTTATGTACAGGGTAAAGAAATATTTAGAAGAGGAAGATTTATAAGCATTGAAGAAGTAAAACAAGCTATAGATAGATATTACAACTTATTAGTTTAGCTGTAAAAAGCATGTTATATAACATGCTTTTTATTTTAATAAACTACGTCTTTCAAAAATAGTCCATGAGCTGGAGCAGTAGGTGGAGCAAGAGATCGATCTTTTTTTAACATAATATTATAAATTTCTTCTTGAGTCATTCTTTCCAAGCCTACTTCTACTAAAGAACCAGTTAAAATTCTAACCATTTTGTGTAAAAAACCATTTCCTACAAATTCAATTTCTATATCATTATTTTGCTGCTGTATATTGATAGAGTAAATTTCTCTAACAGTTGATTTTTTCTTTGATTTTAGTGCAGTAAAGCTTTGAAAGTCATGCTCTCCTATAAAAATAGAGGATGCTTTTTTCATGTTTTCTACATTTAGCTTATCTTTTATATGGTAATAAAATTTTCGTTTAAAGACATCATGTAAATTATCATTATATATTTTGTAGGTATATATCTTCCTTTTTATATTATACCTTGAATGAAAATTTTCATTTACGTCCTGAGCGTTTTTAATAACTATATCTAATGGCAAATATTTATAACAATAATCTATAAGCATAGAATTAGATATTTCTGAATTTGTTTTAAAGTTTGCAACTTGATTGTAGGCATGGACTCCAGCATCTGTTCTTCCAGATGCAATTAGGTTTATTTCTTCACTAGTTAACTCACTTAATACTCTTTCAATTTTAGATTGGATAGTACTTTCTTCATTACCTAGCCGCTGCCAACCTTTATATCTTGTGCCATCATATTGTATGTTAAGCTTAATATTTCTCATAAATTATCTCCTTATATAGTGCATCATTCCATATTTCATGTATATTTTAATGTATTTTAATTAAATAAGCAAATTTACCTTTTCACTTGATTACATATGATTAGTCTTTTATAATTAGTATCTAGTACTTATAATAAAGGCTATGTTATAAGAGATTGTTGATTTCGTATAATATCGAAAATAATTCTAGATTTAGTATAACAATTATAGCTAAACTTTCATTAACTCGCATAGCTCAGACAAATGAAAGTTCTTAACGCTATAATGGTTATGCTAAATAAGAATTATAATTTCTCATTATAATGAACTCAACAATCTTTAAAACAGCCTTAACGTACTAATGGAAAGTTTTAAATGAATGTAAAAATCAACATTCATTTAAAACAGAGTCATAATAAAAAATTCATATTACATAAGGATATAAGATGGTGAGGAATTAGATGAAAAAATCGTTATTTATAACTGAAAAGCCTTCAGTGGCTATGGAATTTATAAAAATTTTAAAGATAAATGGAAATAAAAAAGGTGGATTTATTGAGTCTAATAATTCAATATTTACTTGGTGTGTTGGGCATATGATAACAATGAGCTATCCAGAAGTTTATGATGAAAAATTTAAGGCATGGTCATTGAAAACAATTCCATTTCTTCCACAAGAATATAAATATGAAATAATAGCTGCTGTTAGCAGTCAGTTTGAAATAGTAAAAAGTTTATTATTAAGATCAGATGTTGAAACTATATATGTTTGTACAGACTCAGGACGAGAGGGAGAGTATATCTATAGATTAGTTGATATGATGGTTGGAGTTAAAGATAAAGTAAAAAAAAGAGTTTGGATTGATTCACAAACTGAAGATGAAATAAAAAGAGGCATTAAAGAGGCTAAACCTCTTTCAGAATATGATTCTATTGCCGATTCTGCTTATTTAAGAGCCAAGGAAGATTATCTTTTAGGTATTAATTTTTCAAGACTTCTTACACTTATATATGGTAAAACTGTATCTAATATAATTAGTGAAGACAAAGTGGTTATTGCTGTTGGAAGAGTTATGTCATGCGTTTTAGGAATGGTTGTAGATAGAGAACTAGAAATAAGAAATTTTAATAAGACATCATTTTATAAAATCATTTCTAGTTTTAAAGTTAATGATTCTCTATCTTATGAAGGGGAATGGAAAGCTGTTGAAGGATCTAAGTATTTTGAATCAAATGCATTATATAGTGATAATGGATTCAAAAAGGAATCAGATGCTAGACAATTAATAAATGAGTTAAGTGAACATAGTAATTCAATCTGCCCAATAATTGAAAAGATAAGTAAACAAAAAGAAGTAAAATATGCTCCTCTTCTTTTTAATTTAGCCGAACTTCAAAATGAGTGTTCTAAAAGATTCAAAATTAGTCCTGATGAAACTTTGAGTATAGTACAAAATCTATATGAAAAAAAGATGTTAACTTACCCAAGAACAGATGCAAGAGTGCTTTCTAAAGCCATAGCAAAAGAAATACATAAGAATATTAAAAAGTTAATTTACTTTAAAGATGATCTAGAAGTTCAAGAAATTGCAAGCAAAGTATATGAAGAAAAACTTTACAATAATTTAGAGAAAACTAAATATGTAGATGACAGTAAAATTACAGATCACTATGCCATTATACCTACTGGAGAGGGACTAGATAATCATAAAAAGCTAAAAGAAATAGAAAGAGATATATTTCATTTGATAGTTAGAAGATTTCTAGCAATTTTCTTCCCTCCAGCAAAATTTAGCAAGATAGTTGTAATCACCAAAGTAGGTGATGAGAGATTCTTTACTACAAGCAAAGTATGTGTAGAAAATGGATATCTAGATATTATAAAAGGAGAAATTAATGAAAATAAAAACAAAGATGACTCTTTTTTAAATAAATTAACTAAGGGTACTAAAGTTCCAGTAGAAAAATTTGATATAAAAGAAGGTAAAACAACGCCTCCTAAAAGATATACTTCTGGTTCTATTATTATAGCCATGGAAAATGCAGGTAAGTTAATTGAAGATGACGAATTGAGGGAACAGATTAAGGGTTCAGGAATCGGAACCAGTGCCACTAGGGCTGAAATACTAAAAAAATTAGAAAAAATAAAATATATAAAAATAAATAAAGGAACTCAGATAATAACTCCAACTATTAAAGGTGAAGTTATTTATAACGTTGTAAAAAATTCTATCCCAAGCCTATTAAACCCAGTTTTAACAGCTAGTTGGGAAAAAGGACTTAGCTTAGTGGTAAAAGAAGAGATATCATCTAATACATTTATGAATAAGCTTGAAGATTATGTTATAAGAAATGTTCAAAATGTAATTAATAATAATGGTATTATTAATGCTGATTTCTTGATACCTAAAATTAAAGAAGAGACAAATATAGATATAGATAGAGAAAAACTAGATGAAGTTTTAGGAATATGTCCTATATGTAAAAATGGAAGAATAGTTAAAAATGCTAAAGGGTACGGATGTGACAATTGGAAAAGCGGATGTAAGTTTTTTATAGGTGATATATGTGGAGTTAAAGTTTCTGTCAGCCAAATAAGGACTCTATTAAAGTTTGGAAAAACAGATATAATTAAAGGGTTTAAGTCGAAAAAGGGAAATGTATTTCAAGCAAGATTAACACTAAAGGAAAATAAGATACAGTTAAGCTTTGATTGACTTAACGTTCACAACACATAATAAAAATACATACAGCATTAACAAAATAAGAAATGATGTATGTATTTTTATTATGTATTTTTATTATAATTTTGATGATATTTCTTTTAGAACTTCGGCCGTAGAATATAGGCTTTCAATAGAGCTAGTTATTTCTTCAATAGTTCCTGTTTGTTGTTCGAAAACTTCGTTTGATTTATTAATTTTATCTGATATATCAGTTACAGAGCTTTGTATATTTTTTAATATATTATTAATCTGATTTATTGATTCGTTACTAGAATTGGATAGCTTTCTAATTTCTTTTGCTACTACACCAAAACCTTTTCCTAGTTCTCCGGCTTTTGAGGATTCTATTGCTGCATTTAAACCTAATAAATTAGTTTGTCTAGCTATATTAGCTACAAATTGCAATATTCCATCAGTATTTTCTGCTTCTTTTTTTGTTTTCTCTACGTTTTCTTGAATCATTGAGTTGAACTGAGCCATGTTTTGGATATTAGTAGAGAATTCATTAATAGCTGAACTTATTTGAGATAGAGAATTATGCAGTGTTTTTGATAAATCTGAAACAGTAGTTTGTTTCTTTAGACTCTTAGCAATTGAAATTGCACCAACAACTTTACCATTTTCTTTTATTGGTATACCTATAGCTTTTGTAGGAACTCCAAAAACTTCTTCTGGGATAAGACTAGAAATAACTTCTCCTTTAGTTACTGCCATATGAGCTATACTTCCAACAGGAAGAGGATCCCCATCTTTTTTATTTAGTTTAACATCTTGTCCATCATAAAATTTTAAAAATGCTTCAGTATTAGCAATTGAGATTGCAGCATCATCTTCAATGAAATACTTTAAATATTGTATAACGTTATCAAATGAAGTCATAATTTCGTTTTGAGAAATATCTGTAATCATTGTATAACACCCTTCCGTATAAAATATGCCTTAATAAGATTATATAATGTAATTATGCGATTTTAAATAATTACTTTTACTTGATTATGAATTTATTAATTTGAAAATTTATAATCATCTTCTTTTTTATATTACTGCAATATGTATTATTTTACAAGATAGAGTAAATTTTAATCTTTAAAATGTTTAAAATTATTGTAGAATTTAAGTAAGTACATATTAAATTACTAAATATATGTGATAAAATAAATTTTGACAGATGAGATATAGAATAAATTTAGAGAGGAAAATGGTATGAACTTAATATCGATAGAGAATTTAAGCAAAAGTCATGGTGAAAAAGTATTATTTAATAATATAACTTTAAGTATAAATGAAGGAGAAAAAATAGGCTTAATTGGAGTAAATGGTACTGGTAAGTCTACACTTTTGAAAATTATTGCAGGAAATGAGAGCTGCGACAGCGGCAAAATAATTAAAGGAAATAGTATAAGTATAGAATATCTTCCACAAAATGTAGATTTTCAAGAAAATGCTACAGTTTTAGAGCAAATATTTAAAGGAGATTCTATGGCAATGAAGGTGTTAAGAGAGTACGAGATGACTCTTCTTAGGCTTCAAGATAGCCCTGAGGATAATGTTCTGCAAAAAAAGCTATTAGAGCTTAGTAATAAAATGGATGCTTTTGATGTATGGGAATTGGAAAGCAAAGCTAAAAGCATACTTATGAAACTTGGAATTACTGATTTTAATAATAGAATATCGAACCTTTCAGGTGGACAGAAAAAAAGGATAGCCTTAGCAGGAGTGCTTATAAGTCCATGTGAATTACTTATATTAGATGAGCCTACTAATCATATAGATAATGAAACTGTAGATTGGCTAGAGAGTTATCTAAATGAACGAAAAGGTGCTTTAATTATGATAACTCATGATAGGTACTTTTTAGATAGAGTTACAAATAAAATATTAGAACTTAATAATGGAAATTTATATAGCTATAGTGGAAACTATAGTATGTTTCTAAATGCTAAAGTTGAGAGAGAGCAATTAATGGAAACACAAGAACATAAAAGACAAAGTTTATTTAAAAAAGAATTAGCCTGGATAAAACGTGGTGCTAAAGCGAGAACTACAAAGCAAAAAGCAAGAATTGACAGGTTTGAAGAGTTAAAAGAACAAAAGATAGATGTAGAAAATAATAAAATAGAGATTTCAATAGAAGGAAATAGGCTTGGAAGGAAGATAATTGAGATTGATAATATTAGTAAAAAGTATGATAATAAGAAGCTTTTAGAGAACTTTAGCTATATTTTTACTAGAAATGATAAGGTAGGCATTATAGGACCAAATGGGAGTGGTAAATCAACATTATTAAATATTATTATAGGAAAATTACAGGCGGATAGTGGAAATGTATATATAGGTGAAACAGTTCGAATAGGATATTTCTCCCAAGAATATGAAAATATGAATGAAAATTTAAGAGTTATTGAATATATTCGAGAAGTTGCAGAATTTATAAATTTGGCAGATGGGACCAGCATAAGTGCCTCAAAAATGCTAGAAAGATTTTTATTTTCATCTAATCTTCAATATACCTACATTTATAGACTATCAGGTGGAGAGAAAAGAAGACTTTATCTTCTAAGAGTGCTAATGAGCTCACCTAATGTATTAATATTAGATGAGCCAACCAATGATTTGGATATTGAAACTTTAAATGTTTTAGAAGAATATATAAATTCATTTAATGGCACTGTTATTTCAGTATCACATGATAGATATTTTTTAGATAAAATAGCTAATAAACTTTTAATTTTTAAAGGAAATGCTGTTATAGAATCATGTATAGGAAATTATTCAGAGTGCGAAGATATAATTAAGAATTCTTGTAATAAAGATTCTGATAAGAATAAAAATTATAAAAAAGAAATTACTGAAAAACCAGTTGATAATAAAAATAAAACTTTAAAATTTAGCTATAATGAGAAACGAGAGTATGAGGAAATTGACAAAAATATAGAAGATATAGAAAATCAGCTAAATGAAGTAAATAATCTGATAGATATATCAAATAGTTATTACTTAGAGCTGCAAGAGCTTCTTGAAAAAAAGAAGAAATTAGAAAATGAGTTGGAATATCTTATAGAAAGATGGACTTATTTAAATGAGCTAGCTGAAAAAATTAATAGCTAAAATTAATATAATATATACGTATAGCTTTGCGTTTATTTATGTGAATTTGTTTTAATAGAATGCAGATTAACTTTGAATTAATTACTATTTTATGATAAAATTTATGAAAACGATTCATACTCTAAATTACTTAATAATTAAGGAGGCTAAATTGTGGTTAAAAATCGAAGATTTATTTTTGTATTATTTTTACTTATAGCTAGTATATTTGTAAATTATAACAATTTCGCAATTGGAACAGAAGGTGCTAAAGATAATGTTCAGGCAAATGTTATGAACCTAGGATATATTGCAAGGGATGGCGAGTGGATATATTACTCTAATATTGCAGATGGAAGCAGTTTGTATAAATCAAAACTTGATGGAACTGGAGAAGTTAAATTAAGTGATGATATTCCAAACTATATAAATATTGTAGGAGATTGGATATATTATTCTAATGTAAAAGAAAGCTTTGCCATTTATAAAATAAAAAAAGATGGTACAGGAAGAGTTAGATTAAATAAAGAAAGCTCTTTTTGGGTACAAGTAGTGGACAATTGGATTTACTATGGAAGAGCAGAAAATACAGGACAAAAAATCTATAGAATAAATACTGAAGGTAAGAAAAAAAACTAAGGTTATGAAAGATTTAATATATGGATTTAATGTAGTAGGAGACTGGATATATTATTCGAATGAATCAGATGAACATAAGATTTATAGAATAAAAACCAATGGAGAAAACAAGGAAAAGATAAATGAAGATCAATCTTTTAATATAAATGTTGTAGGAAATAATATTTATTATCAAAATTTTTCAGATGGGCATAAAATATATAAAGTTGACATAAACGGCAAAAATAGAATTAAGATTAATAATGATAATTCTGAGTATATGAACATTTCAGGAGATTGGATATATTATACTAATGTAACTGATAACTATAAGCTGTATAAAATGAAAGCTGATGGAAGTAATAAAACTAAATTAAATGATGAAGTAGCAGGAGCTATAAACATTATTGATGGATATATTTATTATTGGAAACTTCAAAAGAATGAAGCAGGTGAAATGAAATTGGATCCATCTAGCTTTATGAGAATAAAAAAAGATGGAAGTTCAAAGCAAGTAGTAAAAGTTGCACCTAAAACTACTGAAAAGCCAAAAGAGAATGAAGGACTAAGCACATCTAGTATTATTATAGTAATTTTGATTATAGGTATACCTTTTGGATTAGAAGTATGGAAAATGGTATCCATTAGAAGGATATCAAAGTTTATAAAAGGATTAGATGGAGAAGCTACAGATGAAGATGCTAAAAAATATATATCTATAATTAGGACATCAAGAATAGCTATGAGATCAGATATATACAGAATGCTAAGAGATGGGATAAATATGATTAACTCTTCTACAAAGGTTAGTGAAGAACTAAAAAATCAGTTAAAGGAAACTGTAGAAAAACGTGGTATAAAGCTAAATTCGAAAACTTCAAAATAATAAAAAATAAGCTGTTGATTTTTCAACAGCTTATTTTATAATTTGTTTATATTTTAGTTAAATTTTTATATTTATATAGTATAAATTTGATATAATATATAAATAAAATATTTTATCTTTGCTAGCAGTTTATATTATTTTAAAAGGGTGTGTTATAGTATGACAAATAAAATTAATATAAAACATATTATAGAAAATAAAAATTTGGAAATAAGTTTTGAACCAGTAGTTTCTATCATTAAACAATCTATAATTGGATTTGAAGTTTCGGCCATAGGATGTAAGAAGGATAATAATGTA
Source organism: Clostridium sp. (assembly GCA_034925975.1). Classification (GTDB taxonomy): domain Bacteria; phylum Bacillota; class Clostridia; order Clostridiales; family Clostridiaceae; genus Clostridium_H. Next base: position 4,717 of record JAYFRK010000267.1, on the reverse strand, counting down.
ATTTATATGGATAGATTAATTGAATACGCCGAAAGCGAGGATATGACAATAGATTTAGATAGACTTTATAGGGAAATGGCAGTGGAAAAGTTTTCAAAGGTGTACAATAATAATAAAGAGTTGTTGTTATTCATAAATATAAGCGCATCCATAATCACAAAATTTATTGGCTCTGGAATTATAATGGATTTAATTAACTCATTTAAATTAAATCCTCGAAACGTAGTTTTAGAAATAGTTGAAGATAAAGTAGAGGATGTAGAAGGACTAAAAAGGTTTATAAATTTTTATAGAAGTCAAGGATTCTTAGTAGCATTAAGCGATATTGGTTATGGTTTAGCTAATTTAGATAAAATATCTTATGTAGAACCTGACATTATTAAAATAAGTGGGGCTATAACTGAAAACATTGATGTAGATTACTATAAACAAGAAACATTTAAGGCACTAGTTAATTTATCTAAAAATATTGGGGCATTAGTAATTGGAGATGGTATTAAAACAAAGGAAGAAGCTTTAACTATAATTGAGTTAGGTGCTGATATGATTGAAGGAAAATACTTTGGTAACTCATTAGAAATAAAAGATGATTTTATAGATATGGCAAAAGAAACTGTAGAGAGTTTGGCAACAGACTATAGAATTTATATGGTGGATAAAATAGGTCTAGAAAAGGAAAGACATAGCAAGTATGAAAAAGTTATTGAAAATATACTTGAAGATCTATCTAAGAGAAAGCAAGATGAATTTGATGATAAACTAAAAGAAGTTATAAATAGTTATAATGTATTGGAATGTGTTTATGTATTAAATGAAAATGGAATTCAAATTACAGATACATTCACTTGTTGTAAAGATATGATTTCTCAAAAGGCACTTATTTTTCATCCTGCAGCTAAAGGAACTAATCATTCATTAAAAAAATATTACTATTTTCTAAAAAACATGGCTATAAATAAATATGTAACTGAACCATATGTATCTTTAGCAACAGGTAACTTATGTATAACTATATCTGCTATATTTATGGCTTCAGATAGCAAGGAATATATTTTATGTATAGATTTTAACCCAAATGATATAAATTTGTAGTAGATAGTAAATGCTTTAAATATATAAAGGTATATTAAGTAAATATTATTATAAAAATAAAGTATAAAAGTACAGTAGAATTTTACTGTACTTTTATTATTTTACATTGAATTTGAAAATATACGTGTTGTATTTTCTAATAATTTAACAAAATTAGAGCTGTTTTCAAAGTATTCTCCACTTACCAGTTTGGATTCACTTAAATCTTTGTAAAATAACTCTTCTAAGTTTTTAGTGGTGTTAGAATCATATATAATTGCATTTGCTTCATAATTAAGCTCAAAGGATCTTATATCGATATTTGTATTTCCTAAAGTGCAAATTTCTCCATCAACAGTTATAGCTTTAGAATGCAAAAAGGAATCATTTCTATATAAATATATTTTAGCTCCACATTTCGCCAGCTCTAATAAGTATGTTCGTGATGCATAATATACATAAAAGTGATCATATTTTTCTGGAAAAAGAATTCTTACATCTATACCGCTTAGAGCAGCTATTTTTAGAGAGGTTAGTAGACTTTCACTAGGTATAAAGTAAGGAGTCATTATATAAATGTGATCTTTAGCACTAGATATCATTTTAACCATAGCTTGCATTATGGAGGGATTTTCGGAACTTGGACCAGACTCTACAAGCTGCATAGGCAAATGATTATCATTTTTTATTTCAGGAAAGTAAAGCATAAATTCATCTTTTACGGAAATAGACTTATTGCTTTTTTTATTAATCATATAGTAATCATATAAAAATACATTTTGCAGACTTAATACAAAGTCACCTGTAATCATTATGTGAAGATCTCTCCAATAGCCTAGTTTACCTTTGCCTTCATATTCATCTCCTATATTCATTCCACCTAAAAATCCAACCTTACCATCTATAATTACGATTTTCTTATGATTTCTGTAAAATGGAGCAAAAACATAGGAATAAAATGAAACATCTACTCCAGCAGTCTTTAAGTCATTTATATATTTTTTACCTAAACCCAAAGAACCAATTTTATCGATAATAAATCTAACCTTTATACCTTCATTAGATTTTTTTATTAAAATATTTTTAATTTCATTTCCAATTTTATCATTTCTTACGATATAGTATTCTATATGAATGTGATGTTTAGATTTTAATAATTCTTTTTTTAAAGCATCAAATTTGTCCTTACCATTATTAAATATATTTACCGAGTTATTTGACAATATGGGATTGAAATCATTTTTTATAACAAGATTTTGAATAAAGTTGTAATCTGAATTATTAGGTTTTCTACTGCTATATTTTTTAAAAACTTTTTCTTTGAAAAAATGAGATTTATTTTTCATTTTTCTATTTCGCCAATTTTGGCCTATTAAGAGATAAAGAATAATGCCTATTGGTTGTGATAATATAAAAATTAATATCCAAGCCAAAGTTCCTTTAGGATCTCTCTTATCAAATACTATACGTATTACACATAATATGGAAATAACTATTAAAATTACTGAAAGGACAAATTTATAATTAATATTCATGCTTTATAGAGTCTCCCTCCTTTACTGTGAATAAGTGATTAGTTAATATTATTTATTCCCAATAATAAGTGTTTTTTATGTAATAAAAAAAATAAATAAAGTTGTTTTAATTTTTGTTTTGTTGTATATTTGTAACATGAATTTTACTACAAATAGCAAAAGGTGGGGATTAATAGTGGACTTATTTGATCTTGCTATGGAAAAAGATAATAGCAAGAAGCCCTTAGCAGAAAAAATGAGGCCTAGAAATTTAGATGAATTTGTAGGTCAAAATCATATAATTGGAAAAGGAAAACTCTTAAGAAGGCTAATTGAAAGTGATAACCTAGCTTCAATAATATTATATGGTCCTCCAGGTGTAGGAAAAACTACATTAGCACATATTATTTCAAGGGATACAAGAAGTGAGTTTATTAAACTAAATGCCACTTCTATAGGGGTTAAAGAAATAAGAGAATATATATATAAAGCAGAAGAATTATTAAAATTTCATGGTAGGAGAACAATATTTTTTATAGATGAAATTCATGCTTTGAAAAAGGGTTCTCAACAAGATGCTCTACTAGAAGCTGTAGAAAAAGGAACTGTCATATTAATAGGCGCAACCACAGAAAATCCATATTTTGAAATAAACAGAGCATTATTAAGTAGATCTAAAATATTTCAGTTAGAAGGACTTAAAAAGGAAGATATAGTAATTGTACTACAGAGTGCTATAGTAGATAAAGCTAGAGGATATGGCAATTTAAAAGTAAAAATAGATGTAAAAAGTTTGGAGTTAATTGCAGACTTATCTGGTGGAGATGCAAGAAATAGTCTAAATACATTGGAGCTAGCGGTATTATCTACACCAAAAAATAAGGATGGTTATATATATATAGACAAAGAAATAATAAAAGAGTGTATACAGAAACCTATAGTTAACTATGATTCCAGTGGAGATAATCATTATGATATAATTTCCGCATTTATAAAGAGTATAAGAGGTTCTGATGAAAATGCTGCACTTTATTGGTTTGGAAGAATGGTATTAGGTGGAGAGGATCCTAGATTTATAGTTAGAAGATTGATTATTCATGCTTCAGAAGATATAGGGATGGCTGATCCAAACGCTATGCTTATAGCCCATGCTGCTTGGAATGCTCTTGAAACTGTTGGTATGCCGGAAGCAAGAATTCCAATTGCTCAGGCTATAATATATCTTTCAAAGGCAAATAAATCTAATTCAGTATTAATTGCTGTAGATAAGGCTATAGAAGATGCAAAAAAGAATCAGTTCAGGGTGCCACCTCATCTAAGAGATACCCATTACAAAGGATCAGAAGATTTGGGAAGCTTAGGATATAAATACCCCCATGATTATCCAAGGCATTATATTGAACAAGATTATTTTCCTAAAGAAATGAATAAAAAAATATATTATATAGAAAAATAGTAATGTTGACAATTATACTCGGATTTGATAATATAAAAATATAAAAAAGTTCTCTTACTTTCAAAGGGAGTGTTAATATGAAGTTGTCTACAAAGGGAAGATATGGAGTTAAAGCTATGGTTGATTTAGCTATACATTATGGAGAAACTCCTGTATCTATAAAAAGTATTTCAGAGAGACAAAATATATCAGATTTTTACTTGGAACAACTTTTTGCACCTCTTAGAAAAGCTAAATTAATAAGAAGTGTGAGAGGGGCACAAGGGGGCTATGTATTAAATAGACCACCTAAAGATATTACTGTTTCTGATATTATAAAGGTTCTAGAAGGCCCTATAGAAATATCAGCCTGTATTGAGAAAGATGAATGCGATAATATGGACGTTTGTCCAACAAGGCTGCTATGGCAAAAAATTAAAAAGAGCATAGATGAAGTTACAGATTCAATTACTCTTCAAGACATGGCAGATGATTATAACAACATGCGAAAAAGAAGGAGTGGAACAGATGAATAAAAAAATCTATATGGATTATGCAGCAACTACATATACAAAACCAGAAGTATTAGAGGAGATGTTACCTTACTTTACTGAAAATTTTGGTAATCCATCATCACTTTATACTTTATCTGATTTAAATAAAAAGGCTATTAGTACAGCAAGAGAAAGGGTAGCTA
>JAYFRK010000263.1:0-7840 GCA_034925975.1 Clostridium sp. | reverse complement strand
TATTGTAAGCTATATAATATTATTTTATAGTACCCATTATTTATGGAAAAGGAGGGTTAACTTGAAAATTGCAATAGTAGGTGCTGGTACTGGTGGTAGCAACATCATTAATTCTTTATCAAATGTGGAAGATGTAGAAATAACCATGATAGTAGACAGAAACTTAAATTCTCCAGGTATATCCTTAGCAAAAAATCTCAAACTAAAATATTCAGATTCTATGGACAACATTAATCCTAAATTCACAGATATAATAATTGAAGCTACAGGTAATGTAAAGGTTACCAATATTCTAAAAGAAAAGTTTGAAGATACTTGTACCATAGTAGATTCAAAGGCTGCACTACTTCTTATGACCCTAGTAAAAAAGGATATGCAGAACCTTGAAAATATGAATAATCAAATATCTCTAATTCACGATACCTCCTCTATAGTACAAGAAGAATTAGATGAGATAAGTTCTTCTATAAATGATATACATAACTTAAGCAGTAATTTGCTTTCTTCAACTCATGAGTCTTATGAATACATAAAAAAGAGTGACAAAATAATAAAATATGTAAATGAAATATCTAGTAAGACAAAAATGCTTGGAATAAATGCTTCTATCGAAGCTGCTCGAGCCGGGGATGAAGGCAGAGGCTTTTCAGTAGTTGCAAAAGAAGTTCAAAAACTTGCCACAGATAGTGCTGGTTTTGCTAAAGAAATAAACCACATATTAGAGCAATTATCTGGAGAGATCAATAGAATAAATGATGAAGTAAATAAATTAGATTCACTATCAGACAAGCAAATTTCAGCTTCAAACAATGTAAATACTGCAATGTCTAAGCTTTTAGAAAATAGTAAAACCTCATAAAATATTGTTTACATTTAACTTCAATAAAAAATTGATGTAGGCACTTAAGTCTCTACATCAATTTTCTATCAGCTACCCCTACCCTTAGATGATACAATATCTTTTTATGTCCATTTTTCTGCCCACTTTTGTATTTCATCCATAGCATTTCCTAGATCTCTTCCTTTTTCCGTAATTTCATATTCTATGCGAACTGGAACCTCTGGATAAACTCTACGAATAATAATTCCCTGTTCCTCCAGTTCTTTAAATCTCTCTGTAAGCATACGAGCACTTAAATTTGGAATGGCTTCTTGTATATCACTAAATCTTTTTGAACCACCAAGAAGTGAGCGTATTATAAGTCCAGTCCATCTTTTTCCTAATAATTCAAAAGCACTTTCAAATTTCGGACACAAATGAAATTTCTCCACAGTTATCACCACCCGAACTTATTTTATCATATCTACTTGACAAAAGTAAGTACATTATTATATTATAGTTACATAAAGTAAGTTAATTACTAAAATATATTTGGTTATTTTAGTTTTGTATATTTACTCTAATGATAATATAAAAATAGTTTGGATTATGTTTACACATAATATTATTTAGATTAAGTGTATATTAGTTTTCTATATTATTTTATACACTATATATTCTAAATAAACGAAAGGAGCCATATAAATCATGGAAAAAATTTTTTATAATGTTTTAAAAGAAAGACGTAGTTTTTACGGGATTAGTAAAGAATCCACTGTTTCAGATAAAAGAATTGAAGAAATTATAAATGAAGCTGTTAAATATACACCTTCTTCATTTAATTCTCAAAGTGCAAGAGTTGTTGTTTTATTTGGAGAACAACATAATTCATTGTGGGATATAGCTAGAGAATCCTTGAGAAGAATAATACCAAGTGATCAATTTGCTCCTACAGATGAGAAAATCAGCTCGTTCCAAAATGGTTATGGTACAGTTTTATTTTTCGAAGATACTGCTGTCATTGAATCACTTCAACAGCAATTTGCCCTTTATAAAGATAATTTCCCAATTTGGGCACAGCAATCAAACGGTATGCTTCAATATGTTGTTTGGACTTCACTTGAAGCTGAAGGCCTTGGAGCATCATTGCAACACTACAATCCTCTTATTGATGATGAAGTAAAGAAAAAGTGGAATATTCCTGACAACTGGAAATTAATTGCTGAGATGCCTTTTGGAAAACCAACAGCAGCACCGGAAGAAAAAAATTTTCAACCATTAGAAGAACGTGTTAAGGTATTTAAGTAATTAGAACCATCAAAGTCAACATAGTATGGAAAATTAAAAATATATAACAGAAATCTTAAATAAAGGTCTAGTTAGAACTCTCTAACTAGACCTTTATTAATTAATTTTTTATTAATACTTTATCTTAATATATAAAAAGTTTATAAAAAATATGTTATGCTTAGTAACTTATATTATAATTGGTATATGAATAAACTATAATTTTATTGCTTAATATCATTAGCAAGTACCTGCTAATTAGGCTTTTAGAGAGGATGGAAGGGAAAAATATGGACAATTTTTTACTTTATGTATTAGTGGTTACATTGTTATTATCTATAATAACAATAGTTTCAGAAATACGAAATAGAATTAAGATTAGGAAAAGAATTAGTGAACAATGGGGGAAAGAAAGAGAAAGAAAGTATACAGAAGATGATTGGACAGATATATCAGAATACTTTAATAACGTAAAAAAGCATAAGGAAGAAAGTTTTTTTATTGATGAAATTACTTGGAATGATCTTAGTATGGATAAGGTATTTGAGAAGATAAACAATACAGAAAGTACCGTGGGTGAACAGTATCTATACAGCCTTTTAAGAGAAATTGTTCATGATGAAAAAAAGCTTAAAGCTAGAGATGAACTAATAGAATATTTTAGAGAACACAGAGAAGAAAGAGAGAAGATACAATATTTATTGTCAAAGTTAGGTAAAGTTAAAAGAGTATACATATCAGATTACTTTTTAAACCAAGGTAAAGATGATATTCCTGGTGCAAACTGGTATAAAATTCTAGGATTCATACCTGTAATATCAATTCCAATAATATTTTTTAATAAAGCTATAGGTTCAACCATGTTAATCCTCTCCATGGTGGTTAATATTATGATTTATTACTTAGCTAAAAAGAAAATCTTTGATAAGCTGGAGTCCTTTAGCTATATTACAGGAATCGTTAAATGCGGAGATTTGATTTATAATGAAAATCTTGAAATATTGAAACCTTACAATGAAGAATTAAAAAATTCTCTTAACAAGGTAAGAAAAATAAAAGATAAATTCATGTTGCTAAATACTGCTGGTACAGATATTGGCGTTATAATTGAGTATGTAAATGCTTTATTTTTGATAAACATATCAAATTATAAAAGTCTATCAAAAATGCTTATAGAGAATAGTGACGACTTTAATAAAATATTTGAAGTAGTAGGAATTATAGATAGTTCTATTTCTATTGCAGCCTATAGGGAAAGACTTAATTATTATGTTAAAACTGAGTTATTTAAACAAAATAGAAAAGGTGGCTCGCCTTTAGCTATGAAAGAATTGAGCCATCCGCTAATTGAAGATTCTGTACCTAACTCTATAGATATTAATGACTCTATATTGATCACAGGTTCTAATGCTTCAGGAAAATCTACTTTTTTGAAAACAGTAGCTATAAATGTTATATTTGCTCAAACTATATATACTTGCCTAGCAAAAGAATTCAAAATTCCTTATATGAAATTATTTACTTCTATGGCTTTAAAGGATGATTTATTTAACAATGAAAGTTACTATATTGCAGAAACTAAATCATTAAAGAGGATTATAAATTCTGTAAGCGATGATATACCAACAATCTGTTTTGTAGATGAAATTTTAAGGGGAACCAATACAGTGGAAAGAATAGCAGCTTCAGCTGAAGTTTTAAAATATTTAACCTTAAACAATTGTATTTGTATTGCAGCTACTCACGACGTGGAACTTACACACATATTAAAAAAATACTTTGACAACTATCATTTTAGAGAGCAAATTGTTTCTAATGAAATAATTTTTGACTACAAAATATATGAAGGCAGATCTAACACTCAGAATGCTATAAAACTTTTAAGTATCTTAGGTTATGATAAAGACATTGTAGACAGTGCAAATGAAAGAGCAAAAAACTTTTTAGAAAAAGGGGTATGGGCAGAGTAGTTTAGAGATTAACTTGTATTTCGCTTTAACTTAAAAATGTCTTAGCATGTAGATATGCTAAGACATTTTCTATTTAACAGCCTTTAATTCAGCTATTTCTGCCCAATTTTCTCCTGTAGCTCTTATTACTCTAGTTAAATCTTTTTGTATATCTCTTACCCTTGATGATGTATCTGTAACTGCTAATTCTATAACATTAAATCTATCGATTATTGATTTTCCATCTTTATCTTTTGATCTATCTAATTGCTCTGTTAAAGCTGATTGTACTTCTCCAACAATTTGAACTTTTTTATTTAAATCTTCAAGTAATAAAGTGTTTTTATCTGTTTTTTCATCAACTCTTTCAACTCTTTGATTTATTTGTTTAATATCGCTTTGCATTGCTTTCATATCGCTTTGCATTGCTTTTAAAATTTCTAAAATCTCCATATCCATATATTTCACCACCTAAGGTATATTATAGCAAACTATTTATTTAATATCTATTGGTAAATGCTAACACTGACAAGGTTATTATCTTTGCTTTTTCTTCATTCTCTTCTCATAAATAGTACTAGCTATTATATAAAAAACTAACATACCTATGCTAATATACAAAAGAGGTTTGTTATTGGCAACAGGACATGCTCCTGGCGGCAGATTTCTTCTATCTATATAATAGGTCTTTATCATTGTAAAAATTGCAAGTACTATAGAAGATGTGAAAATTATATTTAAAATTATTTCTACTTTTTTATTTTTCATGTAAAATTCCCTCTAAATAAAACGTTTCATTAATTCTGCAACTATACTATCTACGTTTTCTGATGTAATATTATTTTCTGCTACAATTTCTTTACCTTTAGCTATTCTGCTAGGATAATCCATGTCATAAATCCCTTTAATAGTTCCCGTTCTTCTTCCAATCATATAAACTATTTTGTCTTCTTCGCTAAGATTTAAAAATTTTTTAATTGCAGAAATGATTTTTTCCCTATCCTCTGGAAGTTTTCCTTCCACTTCAGGAATAAGATTTAAAATGTTATCACTTTTCATAGTTGAAGTTATTCCATTTAATTTTTCAATAAATAGCAGGAGTTCTTCTACCATTTGAATATCTCCCATTTTCTTAAAGGTTCCCTCTTGATAATCCTTAGCTAATGGAGCTTTGTCTGGAATTGCAAGAGTTCTTAGCCTAATAAAATCTGGGTTAATTTGATTCATAGCATCTGCTGTCTCAATGGCATTTTCTTTAGAATAGGTAACTCCACCAAGACCAGGCATGAAATATTCCGATAGTTCTATTCCAGCTCTTTTTACCTTTTGACCTGCGATAATGTGAGTTTTTTTATCTGCACCCTTTTTAATAAAGTCTAATACCACATCAGCCGCTGATTCCATTCCAATATGAATTCTATTAAGTCCAGCTTCAGTCATTTTAGCGAGGTCTTCATCACTAATTCTAGCAATAGTTTGGGATCTGGCGTAGGAAGTTATTCTCTCAACCTTAGGAAAATTTTTCGTGATATGCTTAAGTATTGTTATCATATCTTCTGGCTTTATTACCATACTGTTAGCATCTTGAAGGAATACGGATTTCATACCGCCTGCAATCCAAGTTGCAGCAGAATAGTAAGCCCAACCTTCTTCTTCACTAAGAGAACTACCAAGTTTTCTTAGCTCTCTATTAATAACTTCTGGTGGATTTTCTTTTATTTTTTTAATCTCATCAATATAATATTTAACCCTATCAATATCATTTAGTACATGTTCCACAGGTCTAATACTAAATTTCTGTCCTTTGTATAGGGCACAAAATTTACATTGGTTCCAAGGACAATTCCTAGTTATTCTAATCAATAAGCTTTCTGCTTCGCTAGGTGGGCGAATTGGCCCTATTTCAAAGCCTTTATGTTCTTCACTTTCTCTTCTTATGCTCATATTTTACTCCTTTATCTATTTTATCTTTCCTCACTTTTTCCGTAACAAGCACTTTATTTTATTTCTATTATATCTTATTTTATATATACTTAGCTAAGGCTTTTTTATTCTACCAGTTGATATTGAGGCAGCCATTTTAATTTCACTATACCAACTTGTCCATTTCTATTTTTAGCAATTATATTTTCAATAACATCTTTATCCTCAGTATTCCTATTATAATATGCATCCCTATATAAAAACATAACTACATCTGCATCCTGCTCAAGACTTCCTTATTCTCTAAGATCAGAAAGCATTGTCCTGCGATTTAATCTTGCCTCTGGTGTAAGATCCATCACAAAACCGTCACGCCAAAATGATAATTGTAATTGTCTATATAATGCCATAAAAAAATCACCCTCCAAAATTTTCTCTAAAGCGTATATATGCACTTTGTGAGAAAAGTGGAAGGTAAAAATTTATTTTAATCTACCTGTACATCTATTACCTGATTATAAACTTTATCATAGGTAATACCCTTAACCTCTAATCTTTTATCCTTTCCTGTAGCTTTAAAAGAAAGAGTTCTAGTATGGGTAAGTGTCCCATTTAATTTTTTATCCTGATTTACTGTTATAGTTTTGTCTAGCTTTACTCTTTTTCCATCTACTATTAGATATACTGTAGAAAGAATAACTTTATCCTCTGTGGTAGTTGTAACATAGGTATTTCCATTAGTTTCATATACATTGTTGATTATAACTTCTTTTCCTAAAATTTTTATTGTTTTGTCTTTTTCTTTATCCTTTAACTCTATTTCCTCTTCTACCTTGTTATCTGTTCCAAAGCTTACAAGCTTAATTTGCAAGGTTTTAAGATCTTTTGGCAGTGCATCAAATTTATTATCAAATGTAATTCCATTCATATTAGTGTTTATACCTCCCACTTGCTGCTGCACTTCTTTTCCGTTGGCAATAAGTTCTATATCCATACTTGAAGGTCTAAAGCCTTCTCCTGTAAGCTCGCCTTTAGCCAGCTCAAATATATTTTGTATTGTTCCTTTTATATAGGTAGCTGTTGGAGAAGCTACAATAGAGTCAAACTTTATACTTCCCTGATCCACCTTAATACTTTTACTTATATTCTTCTTTAGCGTATGTCCCATAGCTTTATTTTTATCTAATATGAAAGAAATTTCTCCAGTTTCTGTTTTATTTCCCTCTCTTAAAGCAAAACTCCATTTTAACTTTTTTTCCAATAAATTAGGCTTTTCAAATTCACTTCTCCACTTTATCTCAGTCTTGTTGTCATTCATTCTGCCTTCTCCGCTTTTCACATAATGCCTTCCTAATGCTCCTTCAATTTGTGTATTACCTTCAAAATTAAGTTTATCTATATCACCTTTTGGATCCTTTACAGAATAAAATAATAAAAGTTGATTGTCATCTAACATAGCTCCCTCTAAGGTCACCTTTACTCCATTTTTGAAGGTATAACTTTTATCTATAACCTGGCCCTTTCCCATTTCGTTAAGCTCTTTTAGTGTATCAGTCATAACCTCATCAAAACCCATAAGTTTTTTTCCGTAAAATGCAAGTGTATCAATATTATATCCCACTAAAATAACAGCAATGATTAAAGAAGCAACTTTTAATATCCACTTATATTCCTTTCTCTTTTTAACAGAAACATTCTCTAGGGCACTTCTTAATCTGTCTTCTAATTCATCTGACACTTTTATTTTATCTATCTCTAGTTTTTTATCGCTTAAAATTTTTTCAACTTCACTCATCTCTCTTCACCTCCAATACTTTCTTTTAACCTTCTGAGTCCAATTGAAATACGTGATTTTACTGTT
>JAYFRK010000575.1:0-1808 GCA_034925975.1 Clostridium sp. | reverse complement strand
ATTAAATGAATATGCTTAGATTTGTTATAATATAAAATATATTTTTGAGAATCAGAAGAGGTTTAGAAATAATTAAGAATGGATGTGAATATATGAGTAAGATATATGAATTTGAAGCTATTATTAAAAAGGTGCCTGATATTGATGGAGCATATGTTGAAATACCATTTGATGTAAAAGCTGAATTTGGAAAAGGACGTGTTCCAGTTGTAGCCACTTTTGATGGTGAACCATATGAAGGGAGTTTAGTTAAAATGAAAACTCCATGCCATATTATTGGAATTAGAAAAGATATTCGAGCTAAAATTGGAAAGCAGGCAGGGGATGTTATTAAGGTTACAATTGTAGAAAGAACAACAAAAAAGGGACAGTAGATAGGAAAGTAGATAGATTTGTGTAAAAACAAATCTACCTACTTTCTTTTTTATTATTTTCATAGTCTTTTATCTCTTTAATAGTATAAGTTTTCTAAAAATATTTTCAAACATCAGTTGACATTGACGTTGCGTAAAGGTGTATAGTAATGTTGTCAGGAGGTGAAACCATGGAGTATACAGTGCAAAAGCTAAGTAAACTAGCAGGTGTCAGCACTAGGACATTACGATATTATGATGAAATTGGAATTCTTAAGCCGGCAAGAATCAATTCTTCAGGGTATCGAATTTATGGCCAAGGGGAAGTAGATAGTTTGCAGCAAATACTTTTCTATAGAGAATTAGGTGTAAGTCTAGAAAATATAAAGAAGATAGTAACTTCACCTATATTTGATAGCACAGCTGCACTGAAGGAACATCGTGAGAAGCTTCTTGAGAAAAGAAAACAATTGGATATATTAATTGATAATGTGGATAGAACAATAGCTGCAACGGAAGGGAGAATTAAAATGAGTGATAAAGAAAAATTTGAAGGTTTTAAGCAAAAGATGATTGATGATAATGAGAAAAAATATGGAGAAGAGATTAGAGCAAAATATGGTCATGAGCAAGTTGATAAGTCAAATAAAAAAATCAAAGATATGAATGAAGAACAATATGCTCAAGCTGAAAAGCTAGGCGTTGATGTGATTAATACACTTAGTAAGGCTTTTGCAACTGGAGATCCTGCAAGTGAGTTAGCACAAAAAGCTGCTGATTTACATCGACAATGGTTAAGTTGTTATTGGGATAGATACTCTAAAGAAGCTCATGCAGGTGTTGCTCAGATGTATGTAGATGATGAACGATTTACAGCATACTATGATAAAAAACAACCTGGTCTAGCAAAATTTTTAAGAGATGCTGTTTTAATCTATACAGGAATGAGAAAATAATTCTAATATAATTTAGGGAGTTAGTAAAGTAACTAACTCCCTATTGACATGTGCACTTGCGTGCACGTATAATTAAGTTATTATGGATAATAAGAATATAAACAACAAAGAATGTATAAATAATATTGAAGAAATATTTGATAATGAACTTTTTAAAGTGTTGTCAGAGCCAATTAGATGTGAGTTAATTAAGTATTTAGCTATAAATGGTCCAAGTGATATTAGCACTATTTCTGAAAATTTCACCCAGGATCGATCTGTTATATCTAGGCACTTAAACCAAATGTATAAGCTTAATATACTTAGAAAGAAAAAGGAGTCTCGTAGAATCATTTATGATTTAAATGCCTTAGATTTATTAGGAAAATTTGAGTTTGTAGTTGAGAAAATTAGAAGGTTGGTGAATGATTGTAATTTATAGACTATTTAAGTCTATTTTTTTAAAGTATATGTGCATTTGTGTGCATGAAAACATACTAAGGGGGTATTTTTATGGCAA
>JAYFRK010000173.1:0-2062 GCA_034925975.1 Clostridium sp. | reverse complement strand
TCGAATGCTGTAATTAAGCCGAGTAAGGATGCTAGTATAAAAAATAGTATAAATACAAACCTTACGACTAAGCTTATGAGGGGACAGAAGGTAAGTGTAAATTCAAAAACACAAAATCTATCAAAACTTTTAATAGCTTTAGACTGGGATATAAAAAATATAGTAAATACAGAGTTTGAACTGGATACATCATTGTTTTTAGTAGATAAAAATGAGAATACTTCAGAAGAAAACTTTGTGTTTTATGGAAACCCTAGAAGTAAAGATGGAGGAGTTATAATTGATAAAGACCATAACTCAGGTTTAAAGAGGGCATATGATCAGGTTATACAACTAGATTTAAATTTAATTCCATCTAGTATAGAAAAATTAGCTGTAACTGTTACAGTGTATGAAGGAGATAAAAGGAGACAAAATTTTGGGCAAGTTACTAATGCATACTTTAGAGTTTTGGATGCCCAAAGCAGAATCGAACTTTTTAAATATAATTTTAATGAAGGTTTAAAATTTGAAACTGCCATAGTAGTTGCGGAGATTTATAGATATAAAGATGAATGGAAGATAAATCCCATAGGAAATGGATTTATAGGTGGCCTTAAAGCCTTATGCGATAACTATGGTATTGAAGCTGAATAAATTTTTTAAACTTTAAAAGCTTGTATGGATTAAAATTTTAACTTGATTTTAATCCATTTTTGGTTGAATAAGGAAGTAGCCGCTGTTTTTAATTTATGAGAACTGATATATAATATTATATATCACATATTTACTAATAAAATACAATAAAATAAGACGAAGGAGGAAAATGTATGAGATTGACTATTAAAACTCGTCTGTTTACTTGGTTTTTAGTGGTTTCAGTAATACCTCTGCTTTTAATTGGGGGCATAAGTTACTACTTTATTTCAAGTGAAATATCAAGACAAACAGAAGAAAAAGTTACAAGTGTTAATAACGGGATTAAAAATATGGTAGATACTCAGCAAAAGGTTTTATCCCTATGGCTGGATAGTGCAGCTGCATCTTTTTCTTACAAGCTTTCATCTCTTGGAGAAAGTAACTTTGATTACGGAAAGATGGTTGACTTAGCAGGACACCGTATGCCTACATGGTACATAGGTAAGCAAGTAATAACAAATGATCATACTTTAGTTGATGAATTGATAGGTGAGGAAAATCTTCAAGCAACCATATTCATGCTTCATAAAAATGAATTTGTAAGAGTAAGTACAAATGTAAGAAAAAACGATGGTTCAAGAATAGTAGGTACCTTGATTAATTCAGGACCAGTTTACAATAAGATAATAAATGGACAGCAGTTCCACGGTAGAGCAAACGTTGAAGGAATATGGCAGGCAACTATATATAAGCCTATATTGGACAAGGAAGGCAAGCTAATTGGAGCCTTTGTTCTTGGAAGAAGAGAAAAAGAATACGAGATGATTGATGCTATAAAGAAAATTTCTATTGGTGAAAGCGGTTATGTTTTTATTACAGATTCTAATGGAAATGCTATTATTCACCCTTATATGAATGGTCAGAATATTATGGATTATCCCTGGGTAAAAGAAATTATTAAAAATAAAGAAGGAAAGATAAGATATGATTTTAATGGGCAGAAAAAGATAGCTTATTATACATATTATGAACCTTGGGACTGGTATATAATAACTGGTGGCAATGAGCATGAACTGTTTAGTACTAGAGATAAGCTTTATAAAATTATTCTCTTTGCTTTATTAACTGTTATAGGAGTAGCTCTTTTCATAGCCTATGTATTATCGAGATCTTTTTCTAAACCGATAATGGAACTTATGGGGGTCATGAAAGAAACACAGGATGGAGATTTATCTGGAAAACTAAATTATGTGTATAATGATGAATTTGGAGTTCTTAATAATACTTTCAATAATATGTTGAGTAATATTTCTATTCTAGTTGGGAGAATACTTTTTAACTCAGATAATTTAAAGGAAGCATCTAAAAGACTTAAGTTAGATATTACTCAGTCTGCAGATGCATTAAAAGGAATTGAAAATGGAGTTGAAAGTTTAAGTAATTA
>JAYFRK010000200.1:0-3316 GCA_034925975.1 Clostridium sp. | reverse complement strand
ATATAAACCTTTATTATATAAGTCAACAATAAAAGGAGTAAATAGTATGCTTAGTTTATGCATTATAGTTAAAAATGAAGAAGAAACACTAAATAAATGTTTAGATAGCGTAAAAGATATCGTTTCTGAAATGATTGTTATAGATACAGGATCTTCAGACAGAACAAAAGAAATAGCTTTAAATTATACAGATAAAGTATTTGATTTTACTTGGTGTAATGATTTTTCTAAAGCTAGAAATTTTTCTATATCAAAAGCATCTAATAATTGGATACTAATTTTAGATGCTGATGAGGTTATAAAAGATTGTAATACAAAAGATATTTTGAAGTTTTGTTGTGAAAATAATAATAAAATTGTTGGTAGACTAAAAAGAATAAATGAATATGAAGATGAGCAAGGTACTAAAAGGTACATTGAAAGAGTAAATAGAATTTTCAATAAAAATCATTTTACATATAAAGGTATTATACATGAACAAATAGTCTCTACAAATAGTGAAAAATACTCTACAAAAAATATAAATCTAGTGGTAGACCATATAGGTTATTCTAAAGAAGTACTAAATAGAACTAATAAAATTCAGAGAAATATTGATCTTTTAAAGAAGGCAATAGAAAGTGAGGTTGAAAACCCATATTTACATTATCAACTAGGTAAGAGTTACTTTATGGGAAAAGATTATGTTGATGCCAATGTAGCTTTTAAAAAAGCACTGCCACTAGTGGACAATTTCAATTATGAGTATGCAGAAGATTTAGTTGAAAGCTATGGGTATTCATTAATACATTTAAATATGTTTAAAGAGGCATTAAACTTAACTACTTATGAAAAGTTTTATAAAGATTCTCCAGATTTTCTGTTTCTCATTGGGCTTATATATATGAACAATGCAAATTTTCAGAAGGCTGCAGAAACATTTTTAGAATGCACTGAATTTAAAGATGGTAAAATAGAAGGCATTACTTCCTTCTTACCACTATATAATATTGGAGTAATTTTTGAGTGTTTAGGATTTAAAGAAGAAGCTATAAAGTATTATAAATTATGCGGAGATTATCCATTAGCTAAAGAAAGAGTGTATTGATATAAAAAAGAATACCTAACTATTTATTATTAAATATTTTATTAAATTTTCAAATATATATAATTTTAAATTTAAGTAAAGATTAATCATTTTAAGCCGATTATTTATAGTAATGGCATTACTATAATTGCCTTTAGACTTAATTAAATAATGGAGTTGATTTTAAATGAGATTAAATCATAATCTAGCCTCTCTTACTATTTATAGAGAGCATGTGAAAGTTTTAGAATCCCAAAGCAGAGCTTCGGAAAAGATATCTTCAGGTTATAAAATAAGTGGTGCAAAAGATGATCCTAATGCATTAGCAAGTAGTGAAAGAATGAGAATTCAAATAAGAGGAATTCAAATGTCTATGAGAAATACTCAAGACGGAGCTTCAATGATGCAAACCTATGATGGAGCTTTATCAAATGTTACAGATATACTTCAAAGGATGAGAGAACTTGTGGTAAAAGCAGGTGTAGCAAACACATCAGAAGATAATAAGATTATCCATGATGAAATAGGAAGTCTGGTTGAGGGGATAAGCAATATAGTAAATGGTACAGATTTTAATGGAGTAAAACTTATAAATGGAAGTATAAAGGATTCTTTAGGAGAAAAAATAAACTCTGTACTTATGCAAGTGGGAGCAAATGTAGGAGAGGGTGTGAATATATCTCCCTTTGATTTAAATTCAGATGTTATAAATAAATTAGGAGAATTAAAAACACTAAATGGAAGCGATATTGGTAAGGAATTGTCTATTGTAGATGGTGCACTAAATGCTGTAATCGAGGCTAGATCTAAATATGGTGCTTTAACTAATAAGTTTGAGAGCACTTATGATAGAATTTGGCAAATTCACGATACCATCGTAGGGGCTGAAAGTAAAGTTAGAGATGCAGACATTGCAGAAGAGATGATGAATTATACTAGAGATAATGTTTTGGCAGATGCAGGCAATGCAATGATGGTTCAATCAAATAAATTTCCACAAGATATCTTAAGAATTTTAGAAAATGTCAAATCAAGATAAATATAAAGAGTAGACTTAATAAAGAAATCCAGTAGAATAAAACTATATTTTGCTGGATTTTTTATATTAGATTATAAAAAACAGTTAGAATATTACATGTTATCCTAAAATTATTGTATAATATTATTATAATTTATCAAATTATCCTAATATTATAAAACAGGAGGTTATACAGTGCTATGAAAATTAAATTTAACGGGTTCTATGTATTTATAATTGCAATTTTTATTATATTCTTGAATCAAACCTCCTATGTAAAAGCTAGTGAGCATAAAAAAGTTTTAATATTAAATTCATATGATCAGGGATTTAAGTGGACAAAAGATATTGAAAATGGAATAGAGAGTGTACTGGGAAGTAGTGAAAATATAAACTTATATTATGAATTTATGGATACAAAGAATGTGAATAATCCTCAATATATTGAAATTTTATATAGAAATTATAGCGAAAAGTATAAAAATATTAAATTTGATGCAATTATATGTTCTGATAACGATGCACTTAAATTTATGGTGAATTACGATGATGAGCTTTTCAATGATGCTCCTGTGGTGTTTTGTGGAGTAAATGATTTTAATAGCTCTATGCTTCAGGGTGAGACTAATTTTACAGGAGTGGTTGAACAAATAGATGTTAAAGGCACCATAGAAAGTATTTTTAAACTTCAGCCTGATAGAAAAGATATTATTATAGTTGGAGATAATTCTACAACAGGAAAGATAAATGAAGAAATAGCTAAGAAAGTAATAGAAGAATTTAAGGATAAAGCTAAATTTTACTATTACAGAGATATAAGCGCTAAACAGCTTAAAGAAAAAGTTAAAGATATAGAAAAGAGTGCAGCAATTTTAACTATTGGACATCTTAGGGGAGAGGATGGAAGTCTTATACGCTTAGAAAACACTAGAATAGTACTTTCTGATATAAAAGTTCCTATTTATGTTACATGGGATTTTATACTTGGAAATGGAATAATGGGCGGAAAACTTGTAGATGGGTATACTCAAGGGAAGATTGCAGCAGAACTTGTTAATAAAGTCTTAAATGGAGAAAGTGTACAAAATATTCCGGTAATTGCGGATTGCCCTACCAAATATGTTTTTAATTATAATGAACTTCTAAAATATGATATTAATCTAAATGATATTCCTCAAAATTACAATATAATAAATAAGCCTTTTTCTTTCTATAAAACCTATAAGAAACTT
>JAYFRK010000497.1:0-3039 GCA_034925975.1 Clostridium sp. | reverse complement strand
CTTTCTTTACAGCTTCTCCACCCCCTGCCACTGTTAGCGGAATAGAACCTGAAAGTCCTGCATGCCATACCATAAATCCAGAGTATGCAGAAGCTATAAGTAATCTATAGTCTACACCCTTAACTTCTCTTGCAAGTTCCTTTGCAAAAATAGCTCCTATTATAAGTCCAAATCCCCAGTTTAACCAGCAAGCTATAGTAGAAATTAGGGTAACAAACATAATTGCTTGAGCTGGTGTTTTAGGTATACTAGCTAGCTTTCTTAGTCCTCTTTTGAAAGATGGGGCATGAGCTAGTGCACTACCTGTAACTAGTACTAAAGCCATTTGCATTGAGAATGCAAGTAAACTCCATAAACCATTACTCCAATGCACTACCATTGCTAATGGAGTTTGTTTAGTAACAATGATTCCTAAAATAAACGTTAAAAATGTTAAGAAAACTGCAAAAATAAATGCATCTGGTAGATACTTTTGTACAAGATTTACACAAGCTCTGGTTAATTTTTTAAACATTTGCTTCACACTCCTTGTCATTTTGATTTTTATTTATTCTAAACTTGATAAAGAACTATATTAATAATTCTTTATCAAGATTAGATTTTTAACTTTAATGATTTATCTGATGACTACCATCCGTAATACTCCCAGAGATAACGGCTGCTACGTCCCTAGATAAGGGCTTCTAACCTTCAGTCGGATGAAAAAGCTCCACCTGAAGCCAAGAATCCTCTTCATTAAACTTCCATTTGCTTTAAATCTTCCGCAATAATTAACTCCGCTTCTGTAGCAGCTTTAACATCCTCAACAGTTACCTCTGGTCCAATTTCTTTTAATACTAATCCTTTTGGTGTAACTTCTATAACACCCATTTCAGTGATTATTAGATTAACTTGTCCAGCAGCTGTTAATGGAAGTTTACACTCTTTTAATATCTTGTGACTGCCTTTAGCAGTATGCTCCATAGCAACTATAACTTTTTTAGCTCCAACTACTAAGTCCATAGCTCCTCCCATGCCTGGAACCATCTTACCTGGAATCATCCAGTTTGCAAGATTTCCTTTTTCATCTACTTGTAATGCTCCAAGTACAGTCATATCAACATGACCACCTCTTATTATTGTAAATGACATAGAACTATCAAAGAAAGCAGCACCTGGTTTTACAGTTACATAACCACCACCAGCATTTACAAGATCTTTATCTTCTTTACCTGTTTCTGGAGCAGATCCAAGTCCTACAAATCCATTTTCTGATTGTAGTGTAACGTCCATCCCTTCTGGTATATAATTGGCAACCATTGTAGGAAGTCCTATTCCAAGATTTACTACATCTCCATCTTTAAGTTCTTTTGCAACTCTTTTTGCAATTAACTCTTTTACAGCCTTCTTATCCATATTACTTGTCCTCCTTTACAATGTAATCTATAAATATTCCTGGAGTCATTACATCATTAGGATTTATCTCTCCAATTTCCACAAGTTCTTCAGCTTCAGCTATAACTAAATCTGCAGCAGTTGCCATTAAAGGATTAAAGTTTCTAGTTGACATGTTATAGTAAACGTTTCCTTTCTTATCAACCTTTGATCCAAATATTATTGCAATATCAGCTTTTAGTGGTTTTTCTAAAAGATATTGCTGTCCATCAACAGTCAACCTATCTTTTCCATCTTCAACTATAGTACCTAGTCCTGTTGGAGTTAAGAAACCACCTAATCCAGCTCCACCACATCTTATTCTTTCTGCTAATGTTCCTTGTGGAACTAACTCCACTTCCATTTCTCCAGCGTTCATTTGTCTTCCAGTCTCTGCATTAGTTCCAATATGACTAGCAATTACTTTTTTTACTTGTTTATTTACAACAAGCTTTCCTACTCCTCTATCTACATAAGATGTATCATTGCAAATAATTGTTAAATCTTTTACGCCTCTTTCCGCTAATAGATCGATAATGCTGCATGGACTTCCTGTAGCAAGAAATCCTCCTACCATTACAGTCATGCCGTCTTTTACTTTTGAAACAGCTTCTTCTAAAGTAATTAACTTATTCATTTTCTCTCCTCCTTTAAGGTTTTATGAATATTTACAATTGCACATTGCAATCGTTTACTTATACTTTTACGTTAAAACTTTAACAATGTTTGTTTTGTGGAACGGATTACTTTAAACTTTTATCTGGCGAATTTCAGTAAATAAAAAATGCCTAAATAATTTTTTTAAAGCCTTTTTTTATATAATTGTATTACATAATTTATATTATATTACATTAATTTTATATCTAGGTAAATTTACCCCCATGTCTATTATAACTCAGATTTTTTAATAGTAAATACGTAGAAATCTATTTTTTATTAGTGTTTATCGTACCTTATACAAATGTCTTTTTCTAAAAAAATATGTTTTTCTACAAAATAAAACACCTTTCTTGTTTTATAATACAATTTAATCCGTTGTTTATAACAATATTTACCAGTTAATATAGTATTATTATACTTTTAAAGTAATTTACTATATAAGATTACATTATCTGATAATAAATTTTTAACAAATAAAAAAGTTTTAAATCATACTTCGGTTTAAAACTTTTTTATTTTATATCTTGGCTATTATTTAGCTCTAGGAGGCATAACTTTTGCTTGACCTTCTATAACAACTTTTCCATCTTGATTAGTTACAGTTGTTTTAAGAACTAATCTGTTCTTTTCTGCATTTCTTTCAATAACTTCTGCTTCTGCAGTAACAGTATCTCCCATTCTTACTGGAGCTACGAATCTCAATTCTTGTCCCATATATATTGTTCCTGGTCCTGGAAGGTACATTCCAAGAACTGTAGAAATTAAACTTGAAACTAACATTCCATGGCATATTCTTCCTTTAAACATTGTATTCTCAGAATCTACTTGATTAACATGTGCAGGATTTAAATCTCCTGAAATACCTGCAAATAAATATACATCAGTCTCTGACATAGTCTTAGTAAAAGATGCTTTATCTCCTACTTGAATTTGATCAATAGTTTTTCCTATCATGTTAAATTCTCC
>JAYFRK010000310.1:0-2958 GCA_034925975.1 Clostridium sp. | reverse complement strand
GAATAAAAAAAATCATCTAAATTACTTTAGAACAAAAATAGGTTTCTTATTTCAAAACTTTGCACTAGTTGATAACAAGACTGTTAAAGAAAATTTAAAGCTTATACGTAAAGATTGTAAAACAGATTTATCAATAGAAGATGCTTTGCAAATTGTAGGGTTGAAGGAGAAAATAGGCAAAAAGGTGTATACATTATCAGGGGGCGAGCAGCAAAGGGTAGCTTTAGCTAGATTAATGCTTAAAAAATGTGATATTGTATTAGCTGATGAGCCAACAGGTTCCCTTGATAAGAATAATGCAGAAGTGGTACTCAATATCTTAAAGCAATTAAATAAACAAGGTAAAACAATTATACTGGTTACCCATGATGAGGGTATGAAAAAGCAAGGGAATAGAGTGGTGAATTTATGAGTAAGATTAGTGGAAAAAGAATCCTTATATTTATTATATTAATATTTGTAATTCTAAATATTAGTTGGTTTTCAATAATAAGTATCAAATATACTAAATTTTTAAAAGCTGTACCTAAAAATAGAGGTGGAATACACGGTGTATTAAAAGATGGTTATGCATATAATGTAAAAAAACCAGACTATCTGCATTATACAGGAAACTTAGGAATTTCTAATACGAAAACAGGTGAGCTATTAATTATATGGCCTAAAATATTTGGTGGTTATAAATATGGCTTTAGATTAAAGGAAGGTAAATCAGTATATGAACTTTATGTTGATGAAAATATAAACCCAATAGATAAAGATAATAAAGAGTTTGTTAAGAAGGTTAAAGAACATAAAGCTGGTATTGATGAATTATTTTCTAAAGCCAACGAGATGTGGAAATTAAAATAATGAAGCCATATACGATAAGCTCCTACTAGCTTAATTTCTAACGTCTATTCTTCTTAATATATTTTAATATAAAATATATTAAGAAGATAAATAGTACAAGATAAAAAATAAGACAGTTAGTAAATATCCAAACATTATAAAAATATATCATTTTTATGATATTGAAATAGTAATGATTTTATAATTAAAGTGTACAATCTAGTGTCAATACTTTTAGGAATATGATACACCGGTTATTTTACACTATCTAAAAACTATACTAATTCATATTCACATCTTTTCATTAATTTCATAATTTTGAAAAATAAAATAATCGATGCTATTGCTAAAGCAACCAAAAATATAATTCCAACTTCCGGAATTAAAATTACAAAGATAGAACAAGCAAATCCTATAGTTAAATATATATATTTAACCCATATATCTTCTGTTTCTTCGTACAATTGGCTATTTTCTTTTTGTTCACACATTTCTTTAATACCCATAAATAAATTATATATCATATATATTTCTAATATTAATGCTATACAACTAATAGGTATTGTTAATTTTTCTAAAAGTTCAAAATGGATTAAGCTAAATTTATTACTATTCATTATTTGTTGATACATAATTAATATAGATAAAATTGTCATTATAATGCTAACGTTTTTTCCTTTTATGAAGAAACTACTGTTTTTAGCTAAAGCTTTAAAACCTAACAAAAAAAATATATATCCTATTGTATCAGGTAAAATATCAATTTTCATTATAGGTATATCAATTAATATAAATAAAAAACCCCAGAATAATTTTCTAAACCCACTACTTGTCATTATTCTCCCCCCAAAATTTAATTATTTAGTCGCTTATAAAATCTCTGGAACTGTTAGATTTTGAGAAATTACAATCTTTATTAAAACCATATTAATGATATTAATATGATATATATAGCTATATTATTTCATTACTATTACACTATCTAAAAACTTTCCTTTCATAATAAAATTTTTTCTTTGATAATTCTTCTGCAATATCTTCTGAAGAATCTGCTAGCATTTCTAAAAATTATAATTTTTAATAAAGATAATGGAGATATGAAAACTAAATACCTCCATTATTTTTATTAAGGAAGTCATCTTTTAACCATAAATAGGCTACACCAATAATTATTGAAAGAATTAGTATAAGCTCAGCTAATGATTGAGATTTTTTTGCATGCACTACACTAGCAAATATCCAAATTAAGGCAATTACTAGATATCCAATTCCATCGGCTTGTGCTAATTTCTTCTGATCAACATTTTTATACTTTTTTTTGGCTTTTTCTAATGAACGTCCTCTGCTAGGATACTTATTAAATATAATGGCACTTATTCCTATTATTATATTAGCTAATATAACAGGCATATAAACATAAGACATATAATCTATTTTCCTCCTTATATATACAACTTATTATAACATTATACATATAAATATCCAAATAATATAAAAATACATTATTTTTTGGATATTGAAATAATAATGAGTTCACCAAATATTTCACTTTTTTAATGATAACAGCTTAACTATAGACACAAAATGTACTAAAACTAGATTTATAAATATGATATTATAATATAAGAGATTAATTTACAGTAATGGAAGGAGATGTCGTATTTAACGATAAACATAATGAATGTGATTTAAATCCCATTGAAAAGCAAATTAAAGAAATTGATGAATATCAAAAAAACATTTATAATCCAGGGCACTATATTACTTCCAGTAAAATTCCCCTACCTTTGAGAAACTTATATAAAAATCCAATTGTATTAATTCTTATTGGGATAATTATTCTAGTACCAGTTCTAGTTAATATAACTAGTGAGCAAAGCATTAGTGATATTGCTTACAAAATAATTTATTTAATTATAGGTTTAATCCTGCTTATTAGTGGCTCTGTAAAACTTGTACGTAAGATGAATGGAAAAAAATAATACATTCTTCATTCTAATCAAATTTAATGTGAAATTTTAAAAACCTAAACACTCTTTCTTAATAAATTTGTAAGGATTTTATAATATAATTTGTAATACCTGTTGTTTATACTAATTAGATAAACAGAGTTCTAAGCTTCAGAGG
>JAYFRK010000093.1:0-8194 GCA_034925975.1 Clostridium sp. | reverse complement strand
AAAGGAGTATACATAATGCCTATATTTCATCCTGCAGCATTACTTAGAGATGAGAGTAAAAAACCTTTATTTTGGGAGGATTTAAAAGAAATAAAGAAGAAATATGAGGAAATTAAATAATAGTAAGTAGCATGTATACACAATTATGATTAAAAAATGAATTAAAAAGAGAAGAAATCTTAAGGAATCTTAAGGGACAGTCCCTTAAGATTCCTTAATTAATATAATAAACGAATAGCGAAACTGTAAGATGAATTAGGATTGTACCTAGTGCATTTTTATTTTAATTAATGTTTCTTTTTCCAATGTTTTGCACTAAAATAGTTAATATATAACCATGGTAATTAATATTACATATTTAATATTTAATATGTAAACTTTAAATAGAGGTGACTACTTTGATTTCAATCAATGAAAGATCCATAAGGAACCTAACCAGTAAAGGTATTTATGAAAGAGGAGAAGACTATTATTTACAAGGAAACGTTTTAAAGATAGATGTTAAAACGGTTAAAGATAATGATAGTGGTTTTGAGGTGCTTTCCATTAAAGGTAAAGTTAAATCGGATAATAGCAATAAAATATACGATTCTAGTGTTTCTATAACAATGTATGGTGGAATTACAAATGTAAATTGTGATTGTCAAGCATTTATGAATTATTTTCCGTCAGTAGGCATGTGCAAGCACGTAGTAGCTATACTCTTAAAGTATGTAAAAGAAAAAGATAAGATTATTACTGCAAAGGGTTCAAAGGATATACAAAGACTCATTAATAGATTAGGCATTGGTGTAATATCTAGTAATGATGCAAAGAAGGAACTTAATCTGAATTTTATATATGAACATAAAAGCTTTAACTCTGGATTATCATCCTTGGAGCTTAAAGTAGGAGAAAACAATTTATACGTTGTTAAAGATATAAAAGAATTTATAGAAGCTATCATAAATAAAGATAAAGCTATTTCATTTGGAGTAAATTTTACTTTTAATCCTAAAATTTATAAGTTTAAAGAAGAGGATAAGGAGATAATAGAAACGCTTAAAGAAGTTTATGAAATAGATAAAAGTCTAAAAGCCATGGGAAAAATCTCACAGATGAACACTTTTTTTAAGGGGAAAAAAGCTTATATTACTGATAGCCATACAAAGAGAATTTTAAATAACTTAAAAGGAAGAAATATAACATTTAAATCAAATCAATATGAATCAATTAATACATTAGTACTAGAAAAAGATATCCCATTAGAATTCAGCATGTATATGGATAATGAACATATTTTTTTAAAACAGAAAGGACCGTCCCCAATTTTTTTGACTAAAGATATGGAATATGTTTATTATAATAAAAAGATTTATAATCCTTCAAAGGAACAGATGATGATATTTGAGGCTATTTATAATCTGTATAACAGTAATGAAGATAGTATGATAAAATTTAATTTGGAGGATAAAGAGGCTTTAGCTTCATACATATTACCTACAATAAAAAAAATTAGTTCTGATATTAACGTAGATCCTATGATATCAAAGGATTTTTATGAGAAACCTTTAAATGTTAGATTTTATTTAGATAAATATAGAGAAGGTATTAGTACAGAAATTAAGTTCAGTTATGGTAATTTAGATATAAATCCTCTAACTAGTAAACAAATAAAGTCTGGAGAAGGTTTCTTGATTAGAGACATAATTGAAGAAACTAGAATAATTAAAGGACTATTGAAGTTGGGCTTTGAAAAACACAGAGGAAAATTTATATTAAGAGAAGAAGACAAAGTAATAAACTTTATAAGTAACCAGATAGAAGAGCTTTGCAATCTGGGTGAAGTATATTATTCTGAAGAGTTTAAAGATATAAAAGTATACAGCACTCCTAAGATAAATTCTAGCATAAGAGTTAATAATAATAACTTACTAGAATTTCAGTTTGACATTGAAGGATTGGATAGAGAGGAACTTAGAGATATATTTAATTCCATAAAGGAAAAAAAGAAATATTATAAGCTTAAAAAGGGAGGATTTATCCCTATAGAATCAAAAGAACTTGAAAACTTTTCTAATATGATTGAATACTTAAATATAAAAGATTGGGATTTTCAAAAGGAAAAGATGCTTTTATCCCCATATAATGCACTATATATAGATGAGGTATCAGGAGAAGACGGATTAAATATAAATAAAGACAAAGCTTTTGAAAATTTAATAAATAATATTAAAGAAGTAAAGGAATTAGCATATGAACCAAGCGAAAAGTTAAATGGAATAATGAGGCAATACCAAAAGTTTGGATTTAAATGGCTTAAAACTTTAGCTAGTTGTGGATTTGGAGGAATACTAGCAGATGAAATGGGACTTGGTAAAACACTTCAGGCTATAGCATTCATAGAATCAGAACTGAAAAAAAATAATGAGCCTAGCTTAGTTATAGCACCAACTTCACTTGTTTATAACTGGAAAGATGAAATAGAAAAATTTGCACCTAATATTAAAACATTAATAATATCAGGAGACAAAAGAGAAAGAAGACAAAAATTAAAAAGAGTAGAAGAGTACCAAGTGATAATTACATCTTACCCACTTATAAGGAGAGATGTAGAAGAATATAGTGATATAGTGTTCAAATATTGTTTTTTGGATGAAGCACAGTATATTAAGAATCCCAATTCCATAAATGCAAGATCAGTAAAGGAATTAAAAGCTAAAGCTTATTTTGCTCTTACAGGAACTCCAATAGAAAATTCACTTACAGAGCTTTGGTCTATATTTGATTTTATTATGCCTGGATATCTTATGAGTCATAGTAAATTCTTGCAAAAATATGAAATACCTATAATTAAGAGTGGCAATCAAAAGGTATTAGAAGAACTAAATAGACATATAAAGCCTTTCATATTGAGAAGAATGAAAAAAGATGTTATACAGGAGCTTCCACCTAAGATAGAGCATAAAATTCTAATAGAAATGACTAAAGAACAAAAAAAACTATATGCAGCCTATTTAACTCAATTTAAGGAAGATATGGCTAAAGAAATAAAAGAAAAAGGATTTAAGAAGAGCAAACTTAAAATTTTATCTATGTTAACAAGACTAAGGCAAATTTGTGATGATCCTTCTATTTTTATAGAAAATTATAAAGGGGATAATGGAAAAATGGAAGCATTAGATGATTTGCTAGAGGATAGTTTAAGTTCAGGACATAGAATACTCCTGTTTTCACAATTTACATCTGTACTAAAGAATATTGAAAAAAGACTAATTAAAAATAAAATTGAATATATGTACCTAGATGGAAATACTCAAATGGAAGATAGAGTAGATTTAGTTAATAGCTTTAATGGTGGAAAAGGAGAGATATTTTTAATATCTTTAAAAGCTGGAGGGACAGGGCTAAATCTTACAGGTGCAGATACTGTAATTCATTTCGACCCATGGTGGAATCCAGCTGTAGAAGAACAGGCAACAGACAGAGCACATAGAATAGGCCAAAAGAATACTGTTGAAGTTATAAAACTTATTACTAGAGGAAGTATAGAGGAAAAAATATATAACTTACAACAAAAGAAGAAAATGATGATTGATAATGTTATAAATAAAGAGGAAAGCAATAGCTTAATTTCTCAAATGACTGAAGATGAAATCAGGGAATTATTTGTTTAAATAAGAAATTTTATATTCATCTGACCACTATAATAATTTAATATTCAATACAGAATCTTAAAATAAGTAATGACAATAGATACAATAGATATAAAAATTTATAATTATTTTTAAGAGGATGATAGATGTGATAGAAAAAATAGTTAGATTTATAACAAAAAAGAAAAAAACTATATTAGAAAAAGACTTGATTGAAACGAGAGATAAATTCAGAGAAGTAATATATAATAATGGCAGCCTATTAGATCCAGAAATAAATGAAAAATTAGTAAGTTTGCAAGGGAAAATAGAATATTTAATAGAGAAAGATTATCATGAAGAAATACTAAAAGAATTAAATGGAATTTTAATAGAATTAATAGACAAGAGTATTGAAAACAATAAGATAGCAGCTAGTTCAGTTAAAAAATTAAAAGAAACACTAATACAATATGAAAAATTTATAGATGATTTAATAGTAAAGTTTCAAGAAAAAGAGAATTGTGAGAGGAACATTGAAGCAGAATTTAATAATGAGTCTATGGAAAAGTTTGAGAATGTAGTAGAAAATATAAGAGAAGATATAAATAAGGATAAAGGTGTATTTTAAAAGCCTTAGCGTTGAATGCTTCAGCACTAAGGCTTTTAATTAAAATATATTAAGGTATTTTTATTTTGCAGATTTGTAATCTTTTAAAGTTTTAAATTCATAACCTTGGCTTTTCAAATATTCTATTACTTTAGGCAGAGAATCCGCAGTAGTAGCTTTAGTTGCAGCATCATGCATTAATATAACAACTTGATGCTGTTTTCCAACAGATTTTTTCACGTTTTCTATAAGTGTAGCAGCTGGCACATTAAGTCTTTCAGCATCTCCGCTTAAAGCATTCCAATCAACATAGGTGTAACCAGCATTTTTTGCTACTGCTTTAAAAGGAGCTCTTTTTTTACCATAAGATCCTCCAGGAAAACGAATTACTTTGTTGTCAAAGTTTCCTAATATAGAAGTTAGAACTTGGTTAGTTTTTTCAAATTCTTTTAAGAAGTTAGCTGATGAACTATATATTTGATTATATTCATGAGAATAAGTATGATTAGCAATCATATGGCCTTTAGCAGCTTCTTCTTTAATTAAATCAGGATATCTTTCTGCATTTTTCCCAATTACAAAGAATGTAGCTTTTACATTGTAATCATCTAAAACCTTTAAAACTCTAGGAGTTATATTTTTTGTTGGACCATCATCGAAAGTTAAAAAAACTTCTTTTTTTGTTGGGTCCGGTTTAGTATTGTCCCCAGGTTTATCAGCAGGCTTATTAGTAGCATCTGTAGTAGATTTATTTGGGGCAGTGCTTGTATTATTATCTTTATTTGTTGCATTAGGCTCATTTGTTTTAGAGTCTACATTAGTTGTATTTTTATTTGTATCCTCTACTTTATCTTTATTACCTTGGAGAGTTTTATTATCTTCTAATTTTTTATCAGATGCAGATTTGTCAGATTTATTTAAAAATTTATTTCCTACAGCAAAGCCTATAGAAAATAAAAACATAAAGCTTAGAACTATAACAAGGATTCTTCTTGTATTCCTTTTTTTTCGTGAACTTCTCAACGCTATCCCATCCCTTGACATATTATTTTTTTAGTTTTTTCATTTGTTCATCCCATGCTTTAACATAATTTCCGGTAGCCCATTGAGACATTACAGCTGTTTCACTATCATTTAAATTTATTACTTCTAATGGATTAGCTCCCAAATTATTATTAATAATAGTATATATGAGAAGCTTGTCTTTTGTTATAACTACAACAAAGTTTTTATTAGGAGAAGAATAGGCATCCAATGCTTCTGGAACTCGTTGCTTTATTATACTCCAACTAGGAAATAGTGAATCATAACCAACAATATCTCTTGAAGGAATTAGAGGGATATCAAAGTCTCCAAAAGACTCTTTAGAAGTTTGAGTAACTGAATCTAAGCGACCTCTAAGTATCCATTTACCGGTTTTACGAACAATTCCAAAGTCAGCATACCCAGGAGCTTGTTCAAATTTTTGCCTATCATTAAAGTCTAATGAATTTAGATAAGCTGCAGCTCCTTGTTTCAGCGATTTTATACCTTGTTCACCTACCAAATTTGATATTAAAATGGGGTGACTATTTTTATTATTTATTGTATCTAAAGCATAAAGCCTTAGTAATTTATGTTTATGGCCTGTATCCTTATTGTAATATGAATCACCATCTAATTCCAAGGAGATATAGTCATCTCCTACAAAAAGAATATCTACACCATTAGTATAGGTTTGACCATCAATAATTATATCACTTTCTTTAGATTTTTGTGCAATATTTTTATTAAGAGGGTGAACCATTATTTGGCTGTTTATGCTATTGTTGCTTACCAGATGCTTTGAATCAATAAACCAAAAACCGCTTTTTCTAGGAACAAGTAAATATGGCAGCTCAGATATGGTAGGTTTCACTGAACGATTATCAAAATTAATCCAAAGAGTTCTATAAGTAGGTATCTTTATATTGCTGTTTTTTTGATTAGAGGAATCTTTAATTTCCACTGGTCTATAAGATTTTAAACCAAGTAATAATCCAGAATTAAATTGTTTCATAACTTCAGAAGCGTGTAAAACTTTTTTGCTGTTTATAACTTTATCATGAACTTCAGGGTTGAAAGGCATATCTGCTTTATTAGGCTTTGCACTTTCTTTTTCTTTTCTAGTTAAGACGTAGAAAATACCATCAATTGAAGTTAATATAGTGTTATTATCAGTCATTATAAATGATGCAAAATAGTTATCATTGTAAGTTACTGTTATAACCTGAACTTCTGGTTGATTAATTTCTAGAGATTCAGGGTTTATTTCATATTTACTTACTAAAAAGCTTCTGCTATCAACAGTTTTTATTTTAAATTCTGGAGAATCACATACCTTATCTAATAAAACTAATTTATTTTTATTAATATAGACAGTTTTACCTATCTGATTTTTTGCCGTATTATCTCCTAAGGAGTCGTTATTGACATTATAGTATTTTTCAACAAGCCATTTCCCACTAATGGCCATTCTATAATCAGTTGGTGGTACTATTTTAGCGGTATTTGGAATTTCCTTTCTGCTACAGCCAAATAGAGATAAAAACAGTGTAAAAATTACAATAAAAAGTAAAGGCCTTTTAATATAATGCATTAATTAAACCCTCCTATAACATATTACAAGTTTAAAAGTTACAAAAGGTAACAAAATAATTAAAATTATGATACAAGTTTATTTAATTATCTATAGGCAATGTTACTAAAACTTCTGTACCCTTATCTTCTTCACTTAAAATTTCTAAAGTACCATTATGCAGTGATACTATTTCTTTACAAATTGAAAGACCTATACCATTTTTAGATTTACTGTTTTTACCCTTATAAAATTTTTCCGTAACTTTAGGTAAATCTTCCTTTGATATACCACAACCAGTATCTTTAATACTAATTAATATATTATTTTCTTTAAGAGATACATTTATGGTTATTGAACCTCCAGAAGGAGTAAACTTAAAAGAATTATCTAATATATTCATAAATAGTTGTTTAAGTCTATTTTTATCTGCAGATATATTTGGAATAGAATCTTTGTAAATAACTAATAGCTTGATATTATCACGCTCAGCTCTAGGGGACAGTTGCTTTTCAGTATGATTTAATAGATCTTTTAAATCAATACAGTCTTTTTTTACTACAATTTTTCCAGATATAAGCTTAGAAAAATCAAGAAGCTCGTCCACTAATAGACTCAATCTATCTGACTCTTCTTCAATTATGTTTAAACCGTCTTTAAACTCTTCTTTATCTTCAGGACCGCATAAATTCAACGCTATAGCCCAGCCTTTTATGGAGGTTAATGGGGTTCTTAATTCATGAGATACTGAAGCAATAAATTCATTTTTTAAATTTTCATTTTTAAGTATTTCTTCTGACATATAGTTTAAAGTATCTGCAAGCTTACCTAACTCATCGTCAGAAGTTTTTTCGATTTTTTCATTAAAATTACCTGAAGCCATTTTCTCAGCACCTAAGGTAATCTCTTTTATAGGTTTCATAATCTTACCAGCAACAAATATACTAACTATACTGGAAAGTATAATTACTGTAATACCTATTAATATTAGAAAAAAGGAAATTAGATGTATGCTTTCATCCACATTTTTTAATGAAGTTATAAACCTAAGGACTCCCTCAATATGATCTCCCTTTTTTAATGGAAGTGCTACTGACATCATGGTTTCATTTGTATTCGGAAGATGATAGACAGTGGTGCCTAATTCTCCAGCTACAGCTTTAGTGAAGTCATTAGACGTTACAGGTTCAAAGCTGAAATAGCCTATTGAATCCATAAGTATATTACCTGAAGTATCTAAAATTTGAACTTCAGCAGAAGTATTTTTCCAAAACACATCTACATCGTCAGATACGTTTTCTTTGAGTCCTGTAGAAGATAAATAAGTATTGTAAAATTCAGTTGATAACCTTATTTGATTTGACAACAGGTCTT
>JAYFRK010000411.1:0-5215 GCA_034925975.1 Clostridium sp. | reverse complement strand
TTTATCAGCACCAGCTCTTAAAATTTCTTTAAAATCATCTAATGTTTTAATTCCTCCCCCTACTGTAAGTGGTATAAATACCTTCTCCGCAGTTCTTTTAACTACATCTATCATAGTAGCTCTTCCTTCATGTGTTGCTGTAATATCTAAAAATACTAATTCATCTGCCCCTTCTTTATTGTAAAATTCAGCAATGGCAACTGGATCTCCAACATCTTTTAAATTTACGAAATTTACACCTTTAACTACTCTTCCCATATCCACATCCAGGCAAGGTATTATTCTTTTAGTTAGCATAGTTTACCCCCTCTTATTCTTTACTTAGAGTTACTGCTTCTTTTAAATCTATAGTTTTTGAATAAATAGCCTTCCCAATAATTACACCATAAAGATTCATTTCTTTTATTTTTTTAACATCATCAATGCTTTTAATTCCCCCAGAAGCAGTAATATCACAAGATACATTTTCTTTAAGTTTCTCCAAAGCGCTAATGTTAGGTCCAGTTAGTGTTCCATCCCTGCTTATATCAGTAAATATTATATTTTTTACACCTATAGCTTCCATTTCTTTAGCAAAATCAACATAATCCACTTTACTAATATTTATCCATCCATCTACAGCAACGTATCCATTCTTTGCATCTATTCCAACAGCTATTTTTTCACCATATTTATTAACTGATTCTTTAACCAACTTAGGGTTATTAAGAGCAGCTGTCCCTAATATAACACGGCTTATTCCCCTTTGTATTAAATAATCTATAGTCTCTATATCCCTTATTCCTCCCCCTAACTCTATAGGTACTTTAACCTCTTCTATAACCTTGGAAACCAAATCTATGTTTACACCTTTTCCCTTTAATGCTCCATCTAGATCAACCATGTGTATATATTCTGCTCCACACTTTTTAAAGTACTCTGCAGTATCTACAGCACTGTTGGCTACTATTTCTAACCTATTGAAATCTCCCTTATAAAGCCTTACACACTTTCCACCTTTTAAATCTATAGCAGGTAAAATAATCATTTAACCATCTCCCCAAAGTTCTTTAACATTCTTAATCCTATATCTCCGCTTTTTTCTGGGTGAAATTGCAATCCATATATATTTTCTTTACTTACTACCCCTGGAATTTTAACTCCATAATCTACATAATCATTTAGTATATTCTCTTCACTAACTTCTGCATAATATGAGTGAACAAAGTATACATAACTTCCTTCCTCTATACCACTTAATATAGGACTTTTTTTATTATAAACTAGGCTATTCCATCCCATGTGAGGTATCTTCAAATCACCTTTTATTTTCTCTATTTTTCCCTTTAAAAATCCAAGCCCCTTGCTATTTTTCCCCTCATCACTTTCTTCAAATAATAGCTGCATTCCAAGACAAATCCCAAGAATAAATTTGTCTTCTTCTACGGCTTTTCTTAAAATAGTATCTAATCCGGATTTTATTATATTATCAATAGCATCTGGGAAAGCTCCTACCCCTGGAAGTATTATTCCGTCGCTATTTAATATTAATTCCTTATCATCTGTAATAATAGATTTTATCCCCAATGAATCTAGTGCATTTTCAACGCTTCTTAAGTTTCCCATTCCATAATCTACAATTGCAATCACCAATCTCAACTCCCCGTTCTTTGATACATAGCCACTAATCCTAAATTACTTTCCGCTAGTAACTATCTACTTTATACCAAGCTATTACTTATAATACATTAACTATTAGTTGCTAGTCCTATATACTTCCCTTAGTTGACATAACCCCTTTTATTCTTTCATCTATGTCTACAGCTTCCCTCATAGCTCTTCCTAATGCTTTAAATACAGCTTCAATCATATGATGATTATTTTTTCCATATAGGATTATTGAGTGTAACGTTATCTCTGCATTAAAAGCAAAAGCTCTTAAAAATTCTTCCACTAGCTCAGTATCCATTTGTCCAACTTTTTCTACAGTAAAGTTAAAATTGCATACAACATATGGTCTTCCGCTTATATCCATTGAAACTGAAGCTAAAGTCTCATCCATTGGCACAAAGGCTGTTCCATATCTTTTAATTCCAACTTTATTTCCTATAGCTTTTTTGAAACACTTTCCTAGTGCTATTCCTAAATCTTCTATTGTATGGTGCCCATCTACTTCTAAATCTCCTTTAGCATCTATTTTAAGATTTAAAAGTCCATGTTTTGTCATTAAGTTAAGCATATGATTGAAAAACCCTATACCAGTATCCCCTTCATAATTGCCTTCACCATCTAAATTTAATACTATATTTATATCTGTTTCTCCTGTTTTTCTAGAAAAGACTGCTTCTCTCCTTTCCAATAACATCACCCCAATTTATCTATTTACTTTTTGTGTTTCTCTTAGTACTCCTAGTACAGCTTCATTCTCTTCTCTACTTCCTGCATTTATTCTTAAACAGTTTTCGAGTCTACCTTCATTGAACTTTCTTACTTTAATTCCTTTTTCTATTAATTTTCTGTTTATCTTATCTGCATTATAGGTTTCTATTAATATAAAATTTGCTTCTGTAGGATATGTTTTTATATCCTCTATTTTATTTAGCTCCTCATAAAGATAACTTTTTTCTTCAATTATCCTGCTTATGCTCTCTTCAATAAAAATGCGATTTTTTAGGATTACTACTCCTATAGCCTGACTTATAGAATTCACATTAAAAGGAGGCTTAACTTTTTTTATTTCCTTCAACAAAATTTCATTAGTTATTAAGAATCCAAGTCTTAACCCTGCACTTCCCAGTGCCTTTGAGCAGGTTCTTAAAACTATTAGGTTATCATAATCTTTTATTCTATTTACTACAGATTTACCATAAAACTCAACATAGGCTTCATCTATTATAACTATACAATTGCAGTTTTCAATTACTTTTATAATATCTTCTTCTGGTATTATTCCACCAGTAGGATTATTAGGATTTGAAAGGATTAATATCTTTGGCTTTTCCATAGCAACTTTATCTATTAATAAATTCACATCAAGTTTGAATTTTTTATCTAAATCAAGACTTACCACTTTTCCTCCACGTATTTCTGCATATACTTGATACATTGAAAAATCAGGACTCACCACAAATAGCTTATCTCCTTTATCTAAGAAAGTAGTTACAATAATTTGCACAAGCTCATCAGAACCATTCCCTGCAATTATATTTTTCTCATCTACTTTTATAAACTCACTATAAAGCTTGCATAATGCCTTAGAATCTGGATCTGGGTATCTGTTAAATGGTACATTAATTACTGCTGATGCTATTTGCTCTTTCAAATCTAATGGAAACTCTATAAAACTTTCATTAGCATCCAATTTTATATTAAAAGTTCCTTCTCCAACTTCATAAGGTTTAAAATTTCTAATATCCTGTCGGAAAAACTTCTCTATCATTTTTCAAACCTCACTTTAATAGAATTTGCATGTGCTGTTAATCCTTCTGTTTCTGCAATAGTGACTATTTGATCTTTAACTTTAGACAAGCCTTCCTCTGAATAATATATAAAGCTGGATTTCTTAATGTAGTCATCTACTGATAATGGAGAAAAGAATTTTGCACTTCCATTGGTTGGTAATACGTGGTTTGGACCTGCCATATAATCGCCTAGTGGCTCAGGGGCATATTTCCCTAAAAATATTGAACCAGCATTTTTAAGCTCGCCTAAAATTTTAAATGGTTCTTCAACCATTACTTCTAAATGTTCGGGTGCTATTACATTGGATATTTCTATAGCATCTTTTATATTATCTACAACAAATATTGCACCATAATCCCTAATAGAAGTACAAATTATATCCTTTCTTGACAGAGTCTTAACCTGTCTTTCCAATTCATTTCTTACCTTAAGCGCTAAATCATTTGATGTTGTTACTAGAATTGCTGAAGCAAGTATATCATGTTCAGCTTGAGACATTAAATCTGCTGCAATTAATTTAGGATCTCCATTTTCATCTGATATAATTAGTATTTCACTTGGACCTGCTATCATATCAATATCCACGAACCCATAGACACTTCTCTTTGCCATTGCAACGTATATATTTCCTGGTCCTACAATTTTGTCTACCTTAGGTATAGTTTCTGTTCCATAAGCTAAAGCCCCTACCCCTTGGGCTCCTCCAACCTTATATATTTCATCTACTCCAGCAATATCAGCTGCAACTAATATATTAGGATTTATATTTCCATCTTTAGATGGTGGAGTTACCATAACCACCTTTTTTACCCCAGCTACCTTGGCTGGAATTGTATTCATTATAACTGATGAAGGATATGCTGCTGTTCCACCTGGAACATATATTCCTACAATATCTAACGCTCTGACTTGCTGCCCTAGCATTATGCCATCTTCTTTTGTAACCATCCATGATTTTTGCTTTTGTTTTTCGTGATAAAACCATACATTCTCTTTTGAAAGTTTAATAGCTTCTATAAATTTTTTATCCACAATCTCATATGCTTTTTTTATTTCATCCACACTTACTCTTACATTTTGTGGATTAATTAATTCACTATCAAATCTGTTAGTATATTTAACAACTGCATTGTCCCCATTTTTCTTTACATCTTCCAATATCTCTTCCACAGCTATAATTACTTCTTTTTGTACTGCTTCTGCCCTATCTTTGAGATCCTCGGTATAATAATCTTTATTTTTCTTATCTACCTTTACTATATCAATCATTTTCTGTCCCCCTTTTAATCCATATACTTTTTAACTACTTCACTTGTTTTTTCAATTATCTTGCCAATTTCCTCTTGTTTTGTTTTCATACTTGCTTTGTTTACTATCATTCTGGCACTTATAGGACATATTTCATCTACTATGATAAGTCCATTTTCTTTTAAGGTAGAACCTGTTTCCACTATATCCACTATTGCATCAGCCAGTCCAACTAAGGGAGCTAGTTCTACTGAACCCTCTATTTTAATAAGCTCAACATCAAATCCCTTTTTTCTGAAATATTCTCTTGCCACATTAGGATATTTAGTGGCTATTTTTTTTCTATTGTATCCTTTATTCAGATTAAATTCTGGTAAAGCTGCTAATGCAAATCTACATTTACCTACTTTCAAATCTAGTACTTCATAGAACTCTTTACTTGTCTCCATTAATGTATCTTTCCCAACTATACCTATATCGGCTGCCCCGTATTCAACATATGTGGTTACATCTGGTGCTTTCACAA
>JAYFRK010000071.1:0-1542 GCA_034925975.1 Clostridium sp. | reverse complement strand
CGAAGAGCTTCGCAGTAGTTAGTCATATCTGTCATTATTACAAGTACGTGCATTCCCTTTTCATAAGCTAAATATTCTGCAGTTGTTAATGCTATTCTTGGAGTAGCTATTCTCTCAACTGCTGGGTCGTTTGCCAAATTCATAAATAGTACTGTTCTATCAATAGCTCCAGTTTTAGTAAAGTCTTGTATAAAGAATTCTGCTTCTTCAAAAGTTATACCCATAGCTGCAAATACAACAGCAAATTTAGCATCTGATTTTAAAACTCTTGCCTGTCTTGCTATTTGTGCAGCAAGTTCAGCATGTGGAAGTCCTGAACCTGAGAACACTGGAAGTTTTTGTCCTCTAACTAAAGTGTTAAGTCCATCTATAGCAGATATACCTGTTTGTATAAATTCTGATGGATAGTCTCTTGAAAATGGATTTAAAGGTTCTCCATTAATATCTCTTTTTTCTTCTGGAATAATCTTTGGACCTCCATCTTTTGGTCTACCAAGTCCGTCAAAGACTCTACCAAGCATATCTTCTGAAAGACCAACTTCAAGGGGTCTTCCTAGGAATCTAGTTTTAGTTTCTTTTAGATTGATTCCAGTTGATCCTTCAAATAACTGAATTAAAGCTTTATCATTATTTATTTCAAGAACTCTACCATGTCTTATTTCACCAGTTTGAAGTTCTATTTCAACAAGTTCATCAAAAGCTACTCCAGAAACACCATCTACTAGCATTAAAGGTCCGACTACTTCTCTAACTGTTTTATACTCCTTAAGCATTTACCACACCTTCTTCCGCTATTAACTTATCTATCTCTACTTTTAATTCTTCTCTTATAGCATCGATTCTATCTATATCATTTTCTGGAATATATTTAGCTCTTGCTATCTTGTCTTTCATTTCTTCCATATCTATTATCTTCTTTAAGTACACTCCAGCTTTTAATGCTCTTTCAGCTTCATCTTGGAATGAAAGGACAAGCTTTAACATCTTATACTGCTTATTAAGTGATGCATAAGTATCTACCTCGTGGAAAGCATTTTGCATTAAGTAATCTTCTCTTATTGATTTTGCAACTTCAAGCTTTAATCTGTCACCTTCTGATAGAGCATCTATACCAACGAGTCTTACTATTTCTTGAAGGTTTGCTTCTTCTTGAAGAAGTGCCATAGCTTTAGTTCTTAAATCTACCCATTCCTCTGATACATTTTCATTCATCCATTGTCCTATGCTTTCTAAGTACAATGAATATGAATTTAGCCAGTTTATAGCAGGGAAATGTCTTCTATATGCAAGTTGCGCATCAAGTCCCCAGAAAACTTTAACTATTCTAAGAGTAGATTGAGTTACTGGTTCTGAAAGGTCTCCTCCTGGAGGGGATACAGCACCTATTGCAGTTAGTGCTCCTTCTCTTCCATCTTCACTTAAGCATATTACTTTACCTGCTCTTTCATAGAAATCCGCAAGTCTTGAACCTAGATAAGCTGGATAACCTTCATCACCAGGCATTTCCTCAAGTCTTCCTGACATTTCTCTTAATGCTTCTGC
>JAYFRK010000541.1:0-1528 GCA_034925975.1 Clostridium sp. | reverse complement strand
GAATCTATGAAGAAAAATAATGATATTAAGTTTACAATTCTGGATGATGAATTACTTAATTATGGAATAAACTTTTTTAAAATTTCAGTTTATGCAAATAATAAAAAAGTTTTTTTGAAGAAGAATTCAAGTTATATTACTAATTCTGCACCTTTGTTTTATACTATTATAAATGAAAAGCTTGTTAGGCATATTAACGAATATCTATTATTCATAAAAGATAAGGATTTTTGTGTAGAATATGATGTTAATGCAGTAGAACAAATTTTTGAAAAGTATGGACCTATGTTTTTTAGAATGATAGAAGCAAAAGATTATAATAAGAAGCCAGAGTAAATATTAAAGTGCTTTTGTTTTTACAAAGATAAATCCAACTATTACCATAAGAAGTTAAATTATAAAACAACACAAATTTAATAATTTGCATTATATGTTGAAAATTGCACTAAAAACAAATATAATATAGGTATAATTTAGCTTTTTATAAAAAAATATGATATATGATGTTAACTACTAAAATTTTTTATAGCGCACAGATTATTACTGTTTTCTATTAAATACCTATTCATAATTAGATATGGAGGTTAAGAAGTATGAGTGTAGAGCAGAAAAATATACTGGTAATTGATGATTCTGCAAGTGTTAGAAACTTTATAAAAAATATTTTAGAGGAAGCTAATTATAATGTTTGTGAAGCTTGTAATGGTAAAGAAGGAATTGAAGTATATAAGAAGAATGGAAATATTCATCTTATAATTACAGATATATTTATGCCTGAAAAAAGCGGATTAGATGTGGTAATAGAATTGAAAAGGGAGTATAAAGATATAAAAATAATTGTTCTTTCCGATGGAGGAAAAGATCATTTCTCAAATGAATTAGGTACTTGTGAAGCATTAGGAGCTACTTATTTTATAAAAAAAGATTTAGTTAAAGCTGAACTTGTTAATTTAGTAAATAGAGTTTTTTCAGAATAACATTGCTATTTTAGAAATTAAAAACTTCTTAAGGGTTTAAATACTTAAGAAGTTTTTTTATGAAAAATTATAAAGAATAAATAAAGTTTAAAATTAATTGGATTATTTACTATATAATTTTAAGAGGACATAATGATTTGAGAGAGGGGGGCTTTAAATGGAATACAGTAGACTAGATGAAAAAGCAAAAAAATCTTGGTTTATATCTAGACTAATTGCTTTGATTATTATAAGTGGAATACTTATAACTTTAAGAATAGTACTAAAAAACAAGCTTGCTAGCCATAGTTTTATTGCTAACATTGTAGTGGTTGTTATAGTATTACTTTTGCTTATAAACACATTTATACATCCTTCAATAGAATATAAGCAGTGGAAATATATAATTACTGAAGATAGAATAGAATTTATACATGGGATATATTTTTTAACTACTACAATAATACCTATAGTTTGGATACAGCATGTTAAAATAAGCCAAGGGCCTATAAATAGGATATTTAATTTAGCTGATATTGAAATCCATACTGCTGGAGGAGTTCATGAAATTC
>JAYFRK010000644.1:0-9923 GCA_034925975.1 Clostridium sp. | reverse complement strand
GTAATATACGGTTTGTTTTTAGCTTTATCTGGAATAAGTGCTATCATTTTTAATAAATATCCAGGTAAAAAGGCTTCATTAACAAGAGTTCACAAAAAATATAAAGACATAGATAATAAAACAGTTGCAAAAGTTGATGGTATCTATTCAATTATTGTAGGAATATTTTTTATTATATTTAGTTTAATATCTTCAGTATATCTAAAAACATATATATTACTTTTCATAATGATCATAACTTTAATTTACTTTTTATTACAACCAAGGTTATTAAATATGTTAAAATAAATTTATATAATGACATTGACCCCAGGGGTCTTTAGCGAAAGGTTTACCTCGAGCTTGCTAAAGGAGGTCAAATAATGTTTACGATATTAATGTTTAAGTTATTAAGCATAGTAGCTCCATTAGTATTTTTAATATATAATATTATGTGCTATTTTAAAAAGAAAGTCATTTATACAATAAAAAGTGAAAAATTTATTATTATAAATGATAGGTTTTTTAATATACAGTTACTTTTAAGTTGTATAAACTGTATATTAATCTCAGTAATAGCTTATTTGTGGGAAAAATTCTATTTTCAGTTTGGCGTAATATTATACCTTGGAGTTTTTTGGACAATTAATTATTTAATAAAAGGCATTGCTATATTTAAAAAATATGCAAAGTAGAAAAGAGTGTGAGAGTGTGACTAGATTTGATTTTATACAAATCTATTTACACTCTTTTTAAACTTTAAAAGTCAGTAACAAATTTAATTGAGTAGGAAAGATGAGTTTAACCTGAATGCTTTTACGGAATTGTACGTGAACTTCTCAGTTAATACGCCTATTATCAGCAATCATACTATAATTTTCTATAGAGAGCTCAAGGTAAGTACTGTTTTGCGATTCTAGTTTCAGGTTTATTATCAAAAGCATAAAGCACTACTAAAAATAGCCACTCTAAAGGCTTCATAATTATATAGACAAAGTCTGCACTCCAAGCAGTGTTAATATGACGAGATAGGGGATATCCGTATTTGTCATAAATATATCGAATAATTTTATGAGTTTTAGGAGCCTTTTCTTGAAGCAATTGCTCAAAAGCATTAGCCACAAGTAACTGCCTATTTACGACTATCTTAGTGTTTCTTCTAATACCATATCTTAAAGGTTTTACAAGTTTTTTATGTCCTCTTAGTGAAACAGTACAAAGATAGTGTGCATCTACCTCTACTGGAGGAGGCGAAATTTTTTTAGATAGAACCCAGTCGCTGGTTTCGGTAAATGCCTTTACAATAGCATCTGGCTGCTGACCGAAGAGGGTAAGTATAATCATTAATACAAT
Organism: Clostridium sp.; assembly: GCA_034925975.1. Classification (GTDB taxonomy): domain Bacteria; phylum Bacillota; class Clostridia; order Clostridiales; family Clostridiaceae; genus Clostridium_H. The sequence continues at coordinate 8,591 of JAYFRK010000644.1, read as the reverse complement.
AAGAACAGGCAACGTTAAAGCAATAGCTATTCCTAACCAGCTTTTACTTTTAATTAAAATACTATATGAAAAGTATAGCAGTTTATTTTTATATTGCCTTTGATCTTCTGAAATATCTAATACATAATCTCTCAGGATGTTCTTCATAAGTATAATAGAACAGATAATAAAGTTTAACGGAAATAGGCTTAAATAAAAAACCAGTAAGTTAAAAATATTATTTGAAAGCTGAATAAGGCATAAAGAACTTATAAATATTCCAATAAGTATTAAGGAAAACATCATTATAAGCTTTAATGGTGGCAATGCGGTTCTCTTTATCCTTAAAACAATGTATCCAATTATTCCAACCACAAATAAAGTTACAATAGTAGGAAAGTGCCAGGATGCTATAGGAGAATGAAAAGCTAATGTATCAGTAGGAATTTTTATAGCTTCAGTATAATCTTTAAAGTTTATTATGGCTATCAATGTAATTGTAAAAGCTATTCCACAGACTATGGTAAGAAAGTCAGTAATATTAATAAATTTTTGTTTCATGGATTTATTTTTAAAGGAAAAAATTAATCTAACAATATTAACTGCAGTTAGAAAAATTGGAAGTCCAAATAAAATTAATAAAATAAATAAAAATATAGCCGTCCTCATAATTCACCTCTCCTTACAATGGCAAGAATCAAAGCGCCAATAAAAACCACTTCATCTTCTAAACCCTTTATCATACTCTCAAAACTTATGGACATCTCTTGATAATTATAAGTTTATAACAATGTGTTTGCAATGTTAAAACAAAAGGAGTGCCTTAAAATTTTATCTCAAGGCACTCCTTTAATCTTTGGTTAGCTCAATCCCATTTTCTTTCTCTTATCTATAATATGTGCTTCTATATTATTAGCTACTTCTACTGGGTCATCTCCAAGAGCAACTTTTCCTCCTGTTATGCCTTCTACTTCTTCAGTTAATAACTTTACAAGCTTAGGAGCGCCAGTCATAAATGGAACTGGAGATAAATGAGTGTATGCACCATAAGCTACTGCAAATATTCCATCTATTGTTGCCTTTTGTTCCATCCATTCTGGAGCGGTAACTGCTATTGGAAGATCAGGTACATCCACATTTAAATGATCTGCAAGGGCAGTTACAAGCATTGATATTCTTCCTGTATCTGTACAAGTTCCAAAACTTAATACTGGAGGTATCTTTAATAAGTTACATACTTCTTTTAGACCTTCCCCTGCTATGTTATTGGCTGCTTCTAGAGTACAAAGTCCAGCTACTTCTAACGCGTGATTTCCACAACCTCCAGCAACTACTAGTATGTCTTTTTTAATTAATTCTTTTGTAAGATTTACTGTGTTCCAGTCTTGTGGTCCATTTCTTAATGTTGAACAGTTTGCAAGTGCTACTACACCCTTAATTTTTCCTGCAGCTATTACATCCACTAATGGATCAAGCTTATTTCCAAGAGCCCCCAAAACTGCTTCAGTTGAAAAGCCTGCAATAGCCTTTTGTGTAATCTTAGGAACCATAGGTGTAACTTTACCTTTACGCTTTTTGAAGTTTTCTATAGCTAAGTTAATTAATTGATCTGCCATCTCATTTACTTTTTCAGGATAATACGGAATCTTATATTGTAATCCTGGCAAGTCTATTATAGTACTTATACTTACTAAGGTTGCTTGATACTTTTCAGCATAATGATCTATAGCTGGTGGCGAACAGTTTTCTTCCATTGCTAGAACATCTACTGTACCTGTAGCTAAAAGAGGTTCTATGGACAACCAGTTACCCATTAATCCTACAAAAACATCATCTACAGGGAATCTTTGAAGCAATTCTTGGCCTGTTTCAATAGAACCTACTACGCGAAGTCCCTTTGCTCCAGCTGCTCTTGCTCTTTCTTGAACTTCAGCTAATCTAGCCCTTTCTATTGTTGCAGCCCCTCCCCAAGGTTGGTGTCCATTGAATACTACATTTACATAGTCTGGATCCATAATACCTAAGTCAACGTTTACTTCATGAGGCATAGGTGTTCCAAATAAAATATCTTGAACCATTTCAAGTCCAATTTGAGAGTTGTATATTGTTGCTATTCCTAACCGCAATGCTTTTGCTGCTAACGATTTATAGCTTCCATCTACATTTGTTAAACAGCTTGCTACGCAGTTTTGTTCTTCATGAATTGTTCCTTTAGGGTAAATATTTATGTTTTTCCAAAGTTCTTTTCTCTTTTTTGGTGCAAAAGCCTCTACCATAAGGTTTTCATCATCTTCACCAATCTATTGTTGCCTTTGTAATAATTCTGCTAATTGTATAGCCATTTGATTTATTTCTTGATTTGTATTAATTCCTAGTTTTTCACACATCCATTTTAATTTATTAGTATCTTTAATTGTGAATGGAGTTTTTCCTTCTCCTGTTGCTTTTAATGTACGGAAAGCTTCATATGCATGGTGACTGTATGTACCTGCTCCCATTACATTTTTTAATAGAAAGTTTCTCATTGCCATAGCATCTGGTCCAATTCCGCATACTCCTTTTTCAGGTTCCCCTTTATCATTTATTCTGCATGGACCTTGTGAGCATAACTGGCAGCTTAATCATTGAATACAGAACTTACAACGAATTTTTTCTTGTTTTGTCCATCTATCAAATACATTTGACATTCCATCTTCTCTAATTCTTTTTAGCATCTCTTCAACAGAATCGTGATAACTTACACGACCTTCAGCTTTTTCTAATATAGTTTCACTCATAAAATACTCACCTCTTTTTTATTTTTCTATAATAAGCTTTCCACCTAAAATTATAAATATGTATTAAATGTTAGCAAAAATAAAGGTAAGTGTACTCTGCTGAATACACTCACCTTTATTACATATTAATAGCATCTTTAGGACATACATTTGCACATTCCCCACACTGTATGCAGTCTTCATGCTTTAATATATCTCCTTTATATTCATGTGGAACTATTCCCATAGGACACTTACGTTCACATAGCTTACATGAAACACAGGATGAGCTTACTACTAAAGCTTTTTTATTTTTCTTAAACTTTGATATTAACGCAGATATACTACCCATAGGACAAAAACTACACCAAGTTCTTTGATTAAAAAATTGAGATAATACTACTCCTACAAATGTAGTAGCTATAATCATTCTGTAAAATACCATACCTATTCCCCGTATATTCCCCCAATTTCTTGATATGCCTGTTCCAAACATATAAAACATAAATAAAATTATAATTCCTCTAAATATACTTGACCTTAATAGCCTATCTGTAGGTTTATTCTTGCTAAATTTTTTAAGTATATTATCATAAAAGTTACCTCTAGGGCATATGTTTCCACACCAAAATCTTCCCTTTCCTAATAGTGCAAATAGAATAGGTCCAACCATACAAAGAATAGCTATTAGGGCAACCCTTATATCAAATAACCCTCCAATTATAAAGGCTATTAATAATGTGTAGGCATATTTCTTCCAAAATTTTTTTAAAATATTCATTATAGATTCCTCCTCTCTCACATACCCCCATAGGGTACTTTAAAATTTTATTATGATTTCCCTATTATGTCAACTGGAAACACTATCCAGAGCACAGCAAATACATCTTTATATTGCATTTTATTTAATACAGCGTAAAGATGTATTTCCATAACATATTCTATTATTGGGAGTTTAAATTAAATTCCAATAACACTCAAAAAAGCTTGGAGTTTTAACTCGCAAGCTCTTTAAACTTTCTTCTATATCCTTCTTCTATTACCTTTAACTTTATATCTTTTTCGCTTATGTTGTCATAATCATCATTATCTAATATATCCTGAATTGTTAACTTTAAAAACTTACTTTTTAATATTGGTTCATAAGTTACAAAAATCTCTTCTTCTATTCTCTTTTGAGTCTTAAAGCTATCTTCATCAATTATATGTTCTACTGTAACTCCATTATGCTCTAATACGTACCCAATTAAAATGCTTCTATGGCAGTTATATGGGTTTTTTTCAGAACACATAAGTGCTATCTTGTGTCCTCTTTTTATTCCCTCTACAATCTTATGTATTCCTTTTTTAAAAGAAGCACATTCCATAATTTTATCAAAATCAATATTACCTTCTTTATCAAAAGCTTCCTCTTCTTTTCTCATTTCTCCTAGTTCACGACCCATGTATATATAGTTTATACCTGATTGCTTTATACTTCTCTCTAACTGCTCTTTATTGTATTCATTATAATATTCATTTGAAAAATAAGGTTCACTTCTAACATCCATTACGCAATCTATTCCATATAACTTAATAGTATTAATAAATTCTTCTAATTTTCTTGTAGAATGTCCAATTGTATAGCAGATCATTTTTTAGCCTCCATTTATGAAAATATTTTAAGCAATTCCTTGCTTCCTTTGTACTTTATCAATTTTTTGTAAAAGCTTTTTCATTGTATCATCAGGATTTCTATAAAATTCACTTCCTTTTATCTTAAAAAATTTCCAACCAACTCTTTCAAGGCAAATCTTCTTTTCGTATTCCTCTTCCCAACTTTCTATAGATTGTTTTTCACCATCACACTCAATGGCAATTTTTCTATTAAACCCTTCTAACACAAAGTCAATCTTATACTTTCCTACTAAAACTTGAGGTTTTATTTCATATCCATTTTCTCTAAACATTTTATAAATATCTTTTTGAAATTGGGATTCAAATATATTTTTTAGGTCAATATTTTTATTGGCTACCGAGCTAAGATCTAAGCAATAACTCAACAGCTTAGCTCGTACACAATTTTCATTTAAATCTCTTAAATCTACAGAATGGAATAACCACATTTGGTTTCTTGCTCTACTGCTAGCAACATTGAATCTTCTTAAATCTGAATCCTTTGTTAAGGCTGTAAACTTCACGTTATTAGCTATTACCATAGACAAGAATATTATATCTCTCTCATCCCCTTGAAAAGAATAAGCATTTCCACAAACAAGATTCCTAGCAATCATTTCTTTTTCTCCTATTCTTTCCTTTAACAGATTCTCTATTACTTCGCATTGTGCATCTCCAAGAAGAGATATTACACCCATGCTCATTCCATTGTATCTATAATCCCTGCAGCATTCTGCTATTTTATTAACTAATGCCTCTGCTTCTTTAATATTAATAGGCTTTAGGCTATTTCGTTCTCCTTCTACTTTAATTGCTCTTATTGGAGAACCTAATTGTTCACCACTATTAAATCTCCTTAAAGGTATAATTTGATTTGAATAACATGTTCTATTGCTAAATTCAATTATCTCAGGTACACATCTGAAATGCTCTTTTAGCATTATTCTATTTGGAAATACTCTAAGAGCTGTATTGTATATGCTAGTTCTCATATCAAACCATTCGTAATGAGGTATTTCCTTTAGATGTTTATCAATAAGGCCTTGAATCTTGTCCATATCTATCCCAATAACTCCAGGACTTATCTGCTTATCATCCCCTACTATTATGGCTCTTTTAGCTCTAAATAAAGCTGAAATAGCAAAAATATCACATTGACTACTCTCGTCAATTATTACTACATCAAATAACCCAGGTGTTAAGCTAAAGGTTTCAATTACCTTATTTATAGGCATTATCCAAACAGGAATCACCTCTTTTAATCTGTCCATCTCTTTTTGAGCAAGCTTTAAATAGTTTAATGAATTTCTTCCTTTACCTTTCCCTACTCTTTTTACAGAGTCAGACCAAGCATATAAGCTCCTTTTTTCTCGTTCTTCAATCTTAGTTATTTGATTATGCCATGATTTTTTATATATAATTTTTCTAATTAAATTACTTTCTACATCTTTTTCTGCCTCTAATTCCTTTTCTATATCCTCTATCTTATATCTATTAGCTTCTTCTAATATGCTATCAAATTGTCTCCAAGTCCAAGCTATGCTAAAGTTTTTATATTTAGTTAACATGTTAAGCTTATCTTCATCGTTAAGTATTTTTCTAACTAATTTAGGACAATCTTCATAAATTTGTTGCAGTAGCAATTGTAATTCTATTATATTAGGTCCCATCTCTTTAAGCTTATCTATTTTTCGATAAGCACTTTTTAGTGATAATATGTCTAACCTTTGTATAGCTCTTGATACATCTTCAAAGCCATTAATGTTTGAAGTAAGTTTATCCATGCTTACTATATAAGCTTTTATCCTTTCGTATTCAAGTATATATTTAATGCTTAATATGCCTTTTCTTAAATAATCATAGGTATCTTTTTTATACCAATCAATATTATTTAGAAAGGTAATTCCATTCATAGAATTAATTATTTTATTCTTAACTTTTATGTCCCAATTAATTATAATGTCTATCTTGTTTATAGCCTCTTCTAGGTTAACTAATGTTTCCACATTTAGATGGTCTATTTCAGCGGCACCATATTCCTTCATAGTGTTATTCCATATATTTTTTAGATTCTTTTCTGTAGAACATTGTTCAATATAAAGCTTTACTATTCTAACTTGATCCCTGCTTTCTAAAGGCTTAGAATCTATAAAACATCTTTCTAAAGTACTCTGACATTCACTATGGAAGATTTTAAAGAGCTTATTTATTTTACCCTTTTGATCATATTGCTTATATATTGTATTAAACCTATCCTCTAAAACAAAAACATCTATATCTTGTGGAATTTCTATTTTATGACCGCTTATTTCTCTCCTTATACTTCCTATTCTCTTTATATAGTAATTACATTTTAAAATTGCCTGTTGAAGCACAAGTTTAAGAGTTTCTCCTTTTTGAGAACAATCTAAAACTTTCTGAAGCCATGTTCCTTCTATTTCTTCTAGCATTTTCTCTCCATTTTCTAAAAGCTTCATTATCTGTTCATATTCATATTCAGAATTATAAGATATACACCAATCTTTTACGTCTTTGCTATATTGGCTATAATTTTTTCTAATTTCATTAAATCTTTTAATTTTAGATGAAAGTTCTTCATAAGATGGTATATTATAAAGTAGTCCTCTTGTATTGTTGAATATTTCTATTTCCTCTTTGCTTGTATTACTCATAAAATATATTAATCTTGAAAATTTAGCATCTGTTATAGGTGCTTTCTTGCCTATATCCACCTTATCTTCTATCCAAGAGTATTTACTTTCATTATCCTTTAACCATTTTGCTATTCCTAATAGTTTATACTTTTTGCCGCAATAATTTATACTGCCATTTTCAACTTTTTCTGCTTCTTTTAATTTACTATACAAAAACCTCTGTCTATTTCTACATAAACTTAATTGATTTTCTAATTCCTGTGCTTCCATACTTAATAGTTTTGAATTAAGTTCAAGATTCTCAATTATTTTGTTTATAGAGTAATCAAACTCTTTTAAATTCTTTAAATCATTGCCTGCTATATTCATACATAGTGGTCTTATTTCCTCTGGTACCTTATTAATTAGTAATTTTAGCGGATTATCAGTTTGACTTGTTATTAATACCCTTTTTCCATGAGCCAAAAGATGGCAAATTAAATTAGCTATAGTATGACTCTTGCCGGTTCCTGGGGGCCCTTCTACCACCACACCGTAGTCTTCTGAAAGCTTCTTTACTATTTCACCTTGTTCCTTATTGTATGGCAAAGGAAATAATAAATCTTTCCCTATCCCTTTCCAGTACTCTTCCTCAATCTCATTATCACTTTGAAAGTTTTCATCTACTAGAGCCTTTATGGTATCCGGAATATTTTCATTATTAGCTATTTGGCTTAGCATTTCTTCAATCTCTTTTTTCCAAGCTCTATTATTTGATTTACGAACAATTATAAGTGGTTCGCTATAAACTATTGGCTCTCTTCCTATAGTTATGTTTTCTATTCCAATCCACTGCTTTTCTATCTTATTATGTAAGCTGCTTGGATTTAAATAAGTTAGAATAATCTTTAGTATTTCCTCTATAGATTCAAAATTTTCTGGTGTAGCATTTTCTTCATCTATTAAACTTTTTAATTTAATTATTTCTTGTAAGTTAGATATATTTAATTCTTCTAATATATCTATCTCTAGATTAATTTTATTGTTAATAGGCTTTAAAATAAATTTTGAATCCTTAGTGTCAAAAATCAGTTCAGCTTTTACAGTAAGCAATGGATGGGCTACTTCTTTACTCTCTGCTCTCCAAATCAAAAAACCATAACCATATACAATCTCTAATTGACAACTTTCTTTTTGAAGTTTTAAGTATAGTTTAAAAAAATCATCGTAAATACTAGTATTTTTACCAATTTCCATCCAACTTCCATTAGTACTACTTCTTTTTACAATACCTCCACCATTCACTAATGTCTGCTGCCAAAATATATTGTCATATTGGGAAATGTTTATGGAAGTTTTTCTATTTAGTTTTTTTACACTTTTTAGATAAGAAACAACCTTTAATAGCTTGTCCTTATTATCCATAGGTATCCCCCCTATGATACTTTATTTTACATTTCATTTTATTTATTACAAAATTTACCTTATTTTTTTATTTAATTATACCATAAAATTCCAAAAGGTGGTATAAAAAAAATGTATGCCATTTCGACATACATTTTACACT
>JAYFRK010000181.1:0-2326 GCA_034925975.1 Clostridium sp. | reverse complement strand
TGAAGTTGGAGAAAATATGATTATAGTTGTCAGACGATTCTTAAGCAGTGGTCTATCAATTAAAGAAACTGCTATTAGAATGGATGTACCAGTTGATTATGTAAAATCTTGCTTAGAGTGATTAGTATATAGTATTGTATCTATTTTCCCTGTTGAAAGTGCATTAAAAAAGAATTTTGATGAAAATGGGAATAGAAAAAATTAAGCATAATTAATATGCAATCTTCTTAAAATGTCAACTTAAGATTGCTAATTGGTAACATTTTTAAAATATTATGTATTTATATTTTTATAATACATAAAGAACATTTATACTAACATATGTGGAATGCTTCATATGGTGAATTGGATTTTAGTTGTTTTATTAGGAGCCTTAGGTGAAATTTTATATGCAGTTAGCTATTTCAGAACTGGCATAACTGAAAGAGGATTTTCGTCTATATTTCGAGGTGCACGACTTATTTCTTGGGATAAGGTACAGAAAGTTCATATAAATAAGGATAAAAATGTACAGGTTTCTTATTCAGGAAGTGGATTTTATTATAGCCTTTATTTTGATAATAGAGACTATGATAAGATAATAGAGTTTTTGAATAAAAAACTACCTAGTAAATCAATAACATCACAATTACACCTGAGGTGAACGAGTACAGGATATGTAATGGATAAGGGAATGTGGATTTCAAATCATATAAAATATATGGAAGTATTATGAATATAAGGTGTGTGAAGGCAAAATCATGTGAATCAAATATTATATAATACCTATAAGAATATTACATACGTGGGGGATAGCTTATGAAAGTTATAGTTAATAACAAAGAACATATTGTTGAGTTTAGATATGTAACTGGACAAGATATGATAGAGGAAATTAAACAGCTTTTTTTAGAATATGTCCACTCTTTGAAAGTAGACCTTTCTTTTCAAAACTTTGAAGAAGAACTTAACACATTGCCAGGCAAATATGGGCAACCACGTGGAGTTTTAATATTAGCATTAGTTGATGGTAAAGAAGCAGGATGTATTGCTCTTCGTAATATTTCTGAAGATATATGTGAAATGAAAAGGTTATACGTCCGTGATTGTTACAGAGGATTGGGAATTGGCAAAAGGCTTATTACTATAGTAATCCAAGAAGCTTTAAAAATGAATTATCAATATATTAGGCTTGATACCCTTCCTATGATGAAAAATGCTCAAGCTTTATATAAGTCATTAGGATTTTATGATATTGAGCCATATGTATATAACCCAATTGATGGAGCAAAATTTATGGAGTTAAAATTAGAAAAATAGTTTACTATACTGGATGATACAATGCATACCAATGAATGCGGTAGAGCGATTATTTACATTTTGGCGAGGTAAAATATTTTAGATAATTTTAAAATTCAATTATTAACACAAAACTGGACTAATAGTGAAACAGAGGATGGAATGGGTTTAATGAATATCATCAAATTTTAACAGAGAAGTATGCTAAATAAAAAAAGCAGTTAATTTATGTGTGGTTATATGAGCTTTGGGAAGGTGATATATATGAAGATAGAGTTTTATTATTGGGACATGCAATGTCCATTAAACAATGAGATGTTGAAATTGCTTGAAAAGTACAGTAAGCATTTTGAGATAAGTTTTCATAATATTAAAAATAATTTTGAAATTGCAAAAAAGCAACGAATATTTTTTCCTACTTTGACTGTTGTGAATGGTGTAAATAGGTATTTTAGTCCTTTATCAGATAAATTTTTGGATAATTTATTGAATAATCAATATCCTAAAGAAAAGCCTTATATAATAAATCATGGAAGAGAAAAGTATGTAGGTGATATTATACCTTTAACAGAAAAAAATATAGAAGTTGCTGGAATATGTACAGGAAGAAATTGTTCTAAAAACTGCCATAAGAAGTATAGATTTTTAGAAAGTTATTCTTTGGATATTTTTGGATTTATCAATGTAGAGGATAATAAGCTTTTGGGCGGAGTTGAATATGTTCCATCTAAGATAGTTCCTTATGATATTCCAAAGTCTGAGGATATTGCTTTTCTAACATGTGCATATCTTTCCTCAAATAGATATGACTATAAATCTGCTCCGCTGAAAGCTTTAGAAGGGTATTTAAAGAATAAATATTCTAAAATTGTTGCTATTAGTGACGAAGTCGGAACTTTTCCTAATGGTGATTTAAAATGGTTTTTAGATAACGGCTTTAGAGATGAGGGAGTTATATCTTGTGAGCCAGGATATTGTAGATTGCATTTGGTAAGTAAGATTATTTAATTTGTTATTTTTTTGTTTCAGAAAATATTGTGTGTCAGCT
>JAYFRK010000231.1:0-2351 GCA_034925975.1 Clostridium sp. | reverse complement strand
GCGTTAGGTGCGACAGTTAATCCATTTACGACAATAACTACCAAAGTGATGATTACTATCACCAATAAAGTATAATTAGTGCTCAATTTGTAAATGAAATCAGCGAATGAAATAGCCATCACCAAATATTCCTTTCAATTCAGGACATCATTTGATATTTGTTAATTTAATTATAGCACGAAGAGAATGCTCTGGCATTCAATGAAAATCCACCTTTTCACATTGCAAATGGTAAAAAGGTGGATAAACTACAGTATAATTTTTTCAGCTTATCGCTTCATGTACAAACATGTTATTTTATATTTTAGAGTACTAAAAAGTGAAATCAATATGTCATTATTAATGTAAGACCAAACCCCTAGCAGAAAAAGCAATGAGCCCAAGTGCATTGGTAATGTTGGAAAAAAATATGGCAGGAATGCAATCATACTGGTAATACAGATAATTAAAAGAATATTTTTATTCAATATTATGTTCATGTAGCGTGATATAATTCTGAACCTATAAATAGCAATCACCAAAAAACCTGTGAAAAGCGCCACATTTATAGCTTGAATTGAAATTACAGGTGTCAGCATAACCAATAGAACTACATTTACCGCTGCACCAGCAAGTGTTGTTGCAAAAAAGTATTGACTTTTTTTTATGACTGCGAATAAATTACCAAGAACACCTGAAACAGAAGCAATGAATGCGGTTAACATGGCTAATGGAACCAATACATGAGCAGGACGATATGCAACGCCGATTAGGATATCAAATGTTAAACTAACCACAACAACTGCAATTGGGATTGATAAACCTATAAACTTTAGATAGGTGTTAACTGATAATGTATATATTTCATCTTTATTTTCACTTTTAGCATAACGAAAAGAGTATTCCTGCCAAGCAAGTTGATAAATCGAGGCAACCACTGCAATAATTGCCGCAAATTTGGAAGCAACAGCATAATAAGCAATTTCTTCTTCACCAAGTTTTTCTAAAAGATAGTTCTTATCGAAAATGTCTAAAAATGTATAAGCTATTGTATTAAGTAATAACGGTAAACAAAAAATAAAAATCTCTTTTCATATGGCATAATCAACGATAGCATTTTTTAACAAAGCTATAATATTCAGTTCATTAACTAATATTGCGAGCCCCACAAGATTTCCTGCAACAAGAGCTCCTAAAATGAAAGATACACCCTTACCAAGAATAGCCACAAAATAGATGCTAAGCAAGCATGAAACCAATGTAGCAGTGGCACCGCTAAGCACATATAGTCGATTTTTCTCAAAACCGCGTGCCACACCTTGCAACGTCTGCAAAAAAGCATAACTAATTATGTATAAAATAGTCTGTGAAAAAAAACGGATTTCAACAATAAAGCTAATTAATAACAATCCACATAACATAAATGCCAATAGAGGCACTGTCATATATATAACTGATTTTACAACATTACATTTTTCACTGAAGTATTCATAGTCAAACATGTAGCGCAGAACGCCATTCCATACTTCTATAAACGCTACGCTGACCAAAAGCTGCATAGTGCTGATTAAAACATCATAATAGCCATACTCACCAGGCGCTAAATAATGAGTATAGATAGGAATTAGGAAAAATACCAATACTTTTGAAAAAAAGATGCCAGCAGAATAAATAAATAGTTTGTTTAGCATAAGTTTTTCTCCTATTGTTTCCTTCTCTTTGTTCTTTCAATTTTCTAACCAGTAAGCGATATTATCATGTTTTTTTGATTGTTTATTCACCGGCGGCGGTGTCAGATAGTCACCGTATAAAGCTGTCAGATACTCATGATAACCTACAGGAATATTTAAAGTGAGTTCTTCAAATTTTACACTTTTAAAACTTGCAAAGCATTCTCTATTTACACAGTTTTTCAAGCCATTGGCCAGAACAGTAGCAACATATGGTGATCTATCAAATTTATACTTCTCAACCAAATTATTTGTTTCGTTCAATGGCCAATATTTTAGCTTATCACTCATGATGAATCTCCCAATAAATGCTGCTAACTGTTTCAACTTGTTAGGGCTATTTCTCCATTTGTATATAGACACCTTATTAAACCAATAACACAGAGTTAAAAAATGTACAGTATTGCATAGACAGTAGCCTTTGTAGGACATATCTGGCACGCCATCTTTAGGAAAAACATCAAGATATACGCCAATTTCATTTTGAAACTTTCCAGGAAATTCAATTAGTTTTGTTCTTTTGTCAAGTATTTTCAAATAAGAATATATACTATTTTCCGGCAGCAACAACACGCTATTTCCATAGCCGGATTTTGCCAATTTTATAAACTCATTATAATCATCTCTTGGCATACCAACGTC
>JAYFRK010000336.1:0-3538 GCA_034925975.1 Clostridium sp. | reverse complement strand
TAAAATTTAAGCTGTTATCTATGTATCCATCTCCCAATGTATCTACTACACTCTCTGAAAGTATACTCAGATTAACTTTTTCCTTATCTGGTATATAAAAATAAGGATGAAATCCTGCATAGAAATCAAAACTGACATTATCACTATTTATAAAGGTAGCTTCAATTTCTAAAGCATCTGATTTTAATGTGTACTTATATATAAGCTTATACTTGAAAGGAAACACTTTCAAAGTATCCTGGTTGCTTTCCTGGGAGATTACTATACTAGCTTCCTGTTCTTTTATCCATATATCTTCAACCTTCCAAGGAAAGTCCCTTGAAAAACCATGATTTTTTATTGAATATTTTCTGCCTTCTACATTATAAGTATCATTATCTAAGTTACCACAGATAGGAAATAAAATTGGAATACCAGCCCTTATTATAGCTTTATGATCATAAACACTTTCATCATCTCTATATAAAATATCCTGATTATTAACCTTAAATTGATTCACTATCCCTCCACGTTCAGGCACTATTTTCATACAAGTTGACTTGTCTTCATTCCAAAGTGTATATGTGTGAAATTCATTTTTTACACATGAGTAAGAGAACATATTACTTCACTCCCTTTAAAATCAGCATTAATCCCATTACAGCCATGAATATGGCTATACCGTGTTTTAGCTTAACCTTGTCTATATTCTTAATAAGCTTGAATGAGATAAAACTTCCTAATATTACAGCTAAAAATCCAATAAGGGAATATCTAACAGTAAATGAATTCATATTTCCGTAATAAAAGAAAAGTACTATTTTATATATTCCAGACAGCAAGAATGTCAATTGCATTGAAGCTTCGTATTCTTTAACATCATCAAAAAGTGAAAAATAGTACATGGCCATGGGAGGGCCTGATATGCTAAAAGCTCCTCCTAAAAATCCACTTATGCTTCCAGCTATGATACCATTTTTTACTGAAGGTTTAATTCTCGTTTTACCACTTATAAAGGTCATAGTTATTGAAAATAGGATTAATAAGATTCCTAGATAGTGACTCATAGCATTTACATCGTATTTCATGAGAAAATCTACTCCCAATTTAGTAAATACCACCATAGACAAAGTAGGTACTATTATATACTTTAACTTTGCATGTTTTCTTATAGGATATAACAGACTTATAGTAGTCACGGTTCCTAATATTAATTCTATAGAAGCCACTATCTTAAATGGTATCCATAATGGAAGCAAACTCATTATGACTACTGCAAATCCAATTCCTATCATTCCTTGGAGTATACTTCCTATAAAGCAAACTACAAATACAATTAACACAATATCTAGACCCATTATTTTTACCTTCCATTTTACCTTTCATGTATTATGCTTTAAATGTTACTTTTCCCTCACTTATGGTATATTTTAAGTCTAAATTGTCATCAACAATTATCATATCTGCATCTTTGCCTTCTTCTAAGCTTCCTTTTTTATCGTAAATATCCAAAAGTTTAGCAGGGTTTTCTGAAATCATCCTTACAGCCTGTACTAAATCTATGTTTGTAAATTTAATTACGTTTCTAAGGGCATTTATTGCAGTTAAGGTACTTCCTGCTCTACTTCCACTTTCAAGCTTTGCATCTCCATCTTTTACTATAACTTTAATAAATCCATCGTATACTCCATCACCAAGTCCCGCTGCCATTATACTGTCAGTTATCATTATAAGTTTCTTTACCCCTTTTACCTTTACTAGCATTTTTACAGTACCAGGGTGAAGATGTCTTCCATCACATATCATTTCGCAATATATATCTCTTTCAAGCGCTGCCCCAACTATTGATGGCTCATGTTGATGAAAGCCTTTCATACCATTTAAGAAATGGGTAGCGCTTTTAGCACCTGCATCTATAGCCTTTATGGAGGTTTCATAACTGCATCCACAGTGACCTATAGAAATAACTACTCCTTCTTTAGATATAGTATTGATAAAATCTATAGCACCCTCTAGTTCTGGAGCTATAGTAATAAGCTTTATATTATCTCCAGACAATCTGGAAAACTCTTTAAACTCCTGAGCATCAGGCTTTCTTATGTCTTCTTCGTTCTGTGCACCTTTAAATTCTTTTGATATATATGGGCCTTCCATATGGACTCCCAATATCTTAGCTCCATCATTTCCTCTTTCCATTGATTCCTTAATCTTAATTAAACTTGCTGTTATTTTATCCTTGCTTACAGTACCTACTGTAGCTAAATATCCTGTAACACCATTAGATGCATAAAATCTTGATAGTCTATCTAACTCATCTTCACTACAATCTACAATATCTATACCCATTCCACCATGAGTATGTATATCTATTAGTCCAGGAATAACCTTTAACCCCTTTGCATCAATTTTATCTTCAGCTTCTTCCTCTTTTATGCTCCCTATCTCCTCTATAACATTGTCATTAACAAGTAAATCTCCTGTTATAAATTTATTGTTTGAAACTAATATATTAGCATTTTTTATTAACAATCTGCTCATTCTCTGCATCTCCTAATCTTAATTTCAATATTGCTCCTTTTAACAGCTAAAAGGAGCAATAGTTAGATGTTCTATTTTCTCTTAAGATGTACAGCAGTCTTTGTAAATGCACTGTCAATTACAAGTATTCTTGGGTTCTTTCCAACATACTTTTCTGCCTGCTTTAATGCATCATTGAATGTATTTGTTGGGATCATTCCCATTCCCCTTGCATATCTTGGTGCTCTTGCTCCTACTGCAAAAATTGCACTTGTATGTTTTAGTGCAACTCCACCCATAGATACCATTGATAGAGCATGGAATGGATGGTAAGCATAGTTATGTCTGTATTGATATATATAATCAGGTCTATTAGATATATCATCTTCAAAATATACTGCATCAGCAAAGTCACTTACTGTCTGAAGTTTTTCATATACTTCTCTATAAGATGGGAACCATTCATCATTAAAGTATCCATCACAAATAGGAGTAGTAATAATAACACTATTTTCTCTCATTACTTCTAAGTTTCTAGTAATCTGGCTTCCACATGCTTGTAACATTAGAAGTGGGTTAGTTCCCATACCAGGACCATAATGGAAGTTTCTTGGCATACCAAATACCATTATGTCAAACTTTTCATCTATATCCATGTATACATCTGTTCTCTTAGCTGCTAATGGCCAGCTTGCCTTTTGAACTTCATCAGGAGTTCCTGCGTATACTCCAAGAACTTGAGATTCTGTTCCAAGTACAGCATCAACACAGAAAAATCTCTTTCCCATGCCCTTTTCCATAGCACGTCCTATAGAATCGAATTGTCTTCTCATCATGCTGTGATCTACATTTACAGGAACAAAATCATCCCTATGCATAGTGTGGGGTGTATGATGTGCTCTTATAGATTTCCAATCAGTTATTCCTGTTACGCACATCTTATATCCACCACTGTATCCACCATAAGGATTTCCTTGAACGTGTCCTATCATAATAGCTAAGTCTGCATCATAAACATCTTTATTTACACAAATTGAGCTGC
>JAYFRK010000012.1:0-2301 GCA_034925975.1 Clostridium sp. | reverse complement strand
TTGCAGCTTCAATAGCTGCATTTAATGCTAATAGGTTAGTTTGAGAAGCTATATTTCCTATGGCTTCTGCCATGACTTTTATTTGTTCTACTATTTTTGCAGCTTCAATAGCTTGTAATATTTTTTCTTGCTTTTCTTCATAAAGGTTATTTGCATTTGTTTGGGATTCTATGCCTTTATCTTTAATTGAATTAGCTCTATCTTTTATTAGTCTTGAAGATTCACTAGCGCCTGTGGATTTAGTGGATAATTCATTTGTTGTTGCTTCAATTTCTTCTGTAGAAGCATTAATTTCTTCAGTGGAAGCACTAAGGTCTTCTGAGGCTTTAGCTATTTGTTTTGTAGATTCATTTACATACTTCATTTTTGAAGATACATCATTCATTGTTGACGATAATTTTTCTGAGTAACCAGCAACTTGTTCTGTTGTAGTATTTATTTCTATTATAAGATTTTGAAGGTTCCCAAGCATTTTATTAAATGCCTTTGCAATGGTACCTATTTCATCATTAGTATCAAGCTCAAGTCTAGAAGTTAAGTCCCCTTCATTATTAGAAAGTTCAGATAATCTAGAGGATATTTTACCAAGATTTAAAACCTTTTTATGCAATACTAAAAAAGTATATATTATTAAAAGTGTTAATATGCAAATTAATAGAATTACAGATGACAATGCAATCTTAAATGTCTTTTGAGCTTGCATAGTTTCAGTGGTTGCTCTTGTATTCATCTTATCTTGGAATTCTTTAATTGGATCCATTATAATTTTTTTATTATCTTCATAATTTTTATCAAACATTAAAGTACGTGCTTTATTAAAGTCGCCATTTTTTACAGCTGTCATAGCAGCATCTTCTGTTTTTACCAGGGCATCTGAATTATCCTTTGCCTTTTGTAAAAGTGCAAGTTCTTCTTCAGGAGCATTAAGTTCTTTTAATCTATTTACAACTCTATCTCTTGTTTTTGTTTCATTTACTTCTTTCCAATAATTATCATAGTATGTTTTTTCACCAAATTGAACATATTTTCTAGCTTCGTTTGTTAAGTAATCGGAGGCATTAGAGAGGTCTACACCTAACTGTTTAAATTCTGTTTGTCTATCAACTGCTTTTCTTTCATTTTTAAAACAAGTATTTAGGTAAAACAAATTTCCAGCGATAAGTAAAATCATTATTAAAAAAATTGCTCTGATTGTTTTTAAGAATTTTGATATGCTCATAATATCTACCCCTAATCTTTTTGTTTTGTCGTATAAAATTACTTATATTGCTATATTATTTTATTTTTCGTCAAATTTTTCTGATAACTTTATAGATTTTTAATAAATTATTAAGAAAATGTTAATATTTAAACCATTGCCATAGGTTATATGTATTTCTATTTAAACACTTTAAAGGTTCTATTACATAATAAATAGTATAGTTATATAGAGCTAATTCTAGGGGACCTAAGATAAAGAGAGAAGTTGTAAGCTATATTAGATAATCTAAAGCGGTATCGTTTGACATTATTATGCTAAATGCATATACTATTATTGTAAAAGAAAATAAAGTCTCGGTAGGGGAGGTTACTACAAGGATATGGGTTGCTGCCGTAAAAGAATGGAAACATTCTGAACTGGTCAGCAGGTTTTGCCGAACGAAGAAGGCTTAACCTAATGCAACTTCACCGCCTTGCAGAGCCAAAACTTGAACGAGTTAACAAAGGTAATATACCTTCGTCATGTTCAAATTTTGACGGAGGTTTTTTATTTACACAAATTTAAAGATATTGAATCTTATTGGAGGTGAGAAGAATGGAAATTGGCGATAGTAGTATGGACAGTGGAGGGACGAATATACGCTGTAAAATAGAAGAAGGCTTGAAAACTATGCTTTTCCATTCTTCTTAATTAGGAAATAAAGAATTTTCTTTGTATCATTCTTAATCTAGTGTTAAGCGTTTCTTTCATACCTTTCACTGTTATCTATGGAGTGTTTAGTCAAATTCTATTAAAATTCCATTTATTCTAAAAATTAATAATGACTTTAGTTAGGGGTTAAAAACAGCTTTTTTTGACCTCTGGTATTCTATTGTCTTTAAGGAGGTATGAAACATGAAAAAAAGAAACAAGAACATTCAAAACACTACAAATATAAATGAAAAGCTATTAAATTATAGTAAAATGCATATAGAGGATATTTATAAATTGTTTAGCACAGATATTAAGGGAATTGCAACTTATGAAGCTGAAGAGAGAGCAGGGAAATATGGACTAAATCAAGTATCTCATGAAAAGCCATCACCATGGTATGTTCAATT
>JAYFRK010000393.1:0-1830 GCA_034925975.1 Clostridium sp. | reverse complement strand
TTTATACTATAACCAAGCACTAAAGCTTGCTATTAAGGATGCTATAGAAAAAGCTCAGGTTGTAGAAAATACATTAGGAGTTGTAATTAATGAAACTCCAATAAGTATCGAAGAAGAAGGAAGCCAATATGTTCCTATTATTGAAAGAGAATCATTAAAAGCAGCAAGCACAGTAACTCCCATAGAAGCTGGTACAATAGAAATTACAGCAAGGATAAAAGCTATTTTTTATTATACATCTATGAGAAATAATTTTTAAATTAAAAAAACCGCTAGGATAAGAAAGTAAATGACTTATTCCTAGCGGTTTTATATATGGGGGAATTACTAACATAATATTCGAGTAGTTAAGGTTTTGACTACATATTTAGCTCTAAATCATCATCAATATCAGAATTAAAGGCTTTTCTATCAAATTCGCCTTCTGAATTGGCAACTAAAAGAGCAACTACTGAAGAACCCGTTACGTTAACTGCTGTTCTTGCCATATCAATTATCACATCTACACCAAGAACCATAGCTATTCCTTCTACAGGAAGTCCTAAGCTTGTCAATACAACAGTTGTAGCAATAGATGCAGTACCTGGAACTCCTGCAATTCCAATAGAAGATAAGGTAGTTGTAGCAACTAGTATTATATAGTGAAGCATAGTTAATTCTATATTAAACACTCTAGCAACAAAAATTGCTACTATAGCTGGATATAATCCACCGCAAGCATTCATTCCAACTGTAGCACCCATTGGAGCTGCAAAACTAGCTATTTTATCGGAAATTTTTACTCTGTCAGTTAATGCCTTCAAAGTTACTGGAAGAGTTCCATAGCTGCTTCTTGTCGTAAAGGCTACTACCTGTGCAGGATAAACCTTTTTAAAGAAGCGTATAGGATTAACTTTAGCAACAAAAGCTAAAAGGCTTCCGTAAGTTATTATCATGTGAAGTGCACAAGCTATATAAACTGCTAAGATAACTTTTCCAAGAGGAATTAAAGTTGAAAGTCCATATTTAGCAGATACAGATACCATTAATCCAAACACTCCATATGGAGTTAATTTAATTACCATTTTAGTTATTCTAAACATAATTTTTGAAAAGGAATCAATAAAATCTTTTACTGGTTTTACTGATTCAGGTTTTTTTGAGCCCTCAATTATAATAGCAACTGAAATAAAGATTGAGAATATAATAACTGGAATAATCTTTCCGTCTACCATTTCAGATACTGGGTTCATTGGAACCATATCTAATAGCACTTTTGTAAATGAAGGTATTTCACGTGCTGTAAAAGATGAATCTTTTACAAATTGTACCCCAGCTCCTGGATCTATAATAAGTCCTACGATAACACCAATAACTGTTGCTATGGCTGTAGTAAGTAATAATAGGCCAATGGTTTTGGAGCCTATACTTTTTAACTGTTCTGGGCTATCGAGTGAAGTTATGCTTGAGATTATAGCAGTAATTACAAGCGGAATTACCAACATTTTAATCAATCTAACAAATATTAATCCAATTGGCTCTACTATCTGAGCATTTTCTTTAAATATAGCACCTACAGCTACACCTAAAACAAGAGCTATAAGAACTCTATTACCAAAACTAACTTTTTTTGTTTTTAAAAAGTGTAAAAAAACTAAAAGTAATAAAGATATTATTAAAATAACATAATTTGAATTCATGTCTGCCTCCCTAATAAAATTTATTTGATCAAAATTAATTATACTATTCCTATAGGATTACTATGTTTATTATAGATTATAAACATATATTAATCAAAAATCAATATATTTAGATAAATTTTATAATTAGTTTTAGTAGGGTATATTAAAA
>JAYFRK010000355.1:0-6945 GCA_034925975.1 Clostridium sp. | reverse complement strand
TTAGTTCCAACACTTTCAGCACAAATCTGTCCAAATAAATCCATCTCCACAGCTGCGTTTATTGAGACAAAATCATCGATTTGTGCAACAACAGCAGGGTCATTTGTATAATCTATGGAGTAAGAAGCCAAGCCTGGGTTGTCATCGATAAACTCATACATTTCTGCAGTTCCCATTGCAAAAGAGTAAACCTGCTTGTATTTATCAATGTTTTTGCATGCTCCGGTAATTTTTCCAGCTTTGCTCATCTCCACATAAGCATCTGCATACATTTCAGTATGCACGCCTAAGTCTTTCAAATCTGATTGTGCTACCATCTTTCCTACAGCATTTGGAACGCCGCCGATACCAAGCTGTATACAGCAACCATTATAAAGACGTTGGAGAATAAAACCAGCAATTTTTTCTTCTACTTCATTAGGAGGAACTGCTGGCAAAACACCAAGAGATTTGCTCTTACTTTCAAACACATAGTCTACCTGTGAAATATGCGCACATTCTTGATTTCCACCCAAACAACGGGGCATCTTGTCGTTGACTTCAAATATAATAATCTTAGCTGTTTCTATGGCTGCCATGGAATGTACTGAACTCAATCCAAAGTTGAAATAACCATGCTTATCCATAGGTGTAGTCTGAACCACAAAAATCTCGGATGGAATAGCGTCTTGTCTGGTCATCTGAGGAAGCTCACTGAGATTCATGGGACAGAAATAAAGATTCTTGCTGTTAGCATACTTTCTGTCTTGGCCAGCTTGGTGCCATGAATTCCAAACAAAATGTTCACCGCTTGGATCAGCTTCGATGGTATGATGACGGTAAGGTCCTATGGCAGTACGAATTTTTACATCCCATAGCTCGTCTTTGCGTTTTGCAAGAGCCTCGTCAAAATCGGAAGCACAGTTGAGAACAGCACCATACTCTACCCAATCCCCTGACTTAACCACTCTTGCAGCTTCATCAGCAGTCACAAGCTTTCTTTGATATTCTTCCATAAAATTATTCATAATTATTTTACTCCTCTCATTGATAATTAAATTTATTTATCCTAACCATAGAAATAAAATCATATTTTTCTTGCATTAATCTGCAAGTGACTCTTTACTCTGCCTTTTCTTAAGCTGAGACTTAACAAACAGTGTTAAAATAGCACCTATAGCAGCCATAACAGCAGCTATAATAAATGCCATGGCATAATTACCATTAGCCTGTTTAACTCCAGCAACTAAACGAGGTCCAATCATTGCTGCAATTGCAAAAGCAAAAAACATGATTCCATAGTTCTGTCCCATATTTTTTAAACCAAACATGTCAGCATTAATAGTAGGGTATACTCCTAAAAGACCTCCATATCCAAGACCTATTGCACATACTAACACAACAAAGGGTACAAAAGAATTAACTGAAGAGATAAGAAACATTGCTACTGCAAAAACTCCAAATATACAAAACAGAGCATTATAGCGTCCAATAAGATCAGATATCCATCCCCAGAAGGCTCTTCCCAATGTATTTGATAATCCTAAAATACTAACAACTACAGCAGCTGTAGATGCATCCAATCCGGCCACATCCTGTCCAATTGGAGAAGCATGAGCAATAATCATTAATCCTGAAACAGCACCCATTACATACATCAGGCACAGAACGTAAAATATAGGATCTTGCATCATTTCTTTCCAATTTTTATCTATGGAACTAACTCCTGGTCGAGCAACAGGTGGTGTCCATCCAGCAGGCATATAATTTTTAGGTGGCATTTCAATGAAAAGGGAAGAAATTGTAATTGCAATAATATAAATAACTCCTAAAATTTTAAAAGCAGATTGAACATTATAAGTCATAATGAAATGATTAGCTAAAGGCGCAAATACTATTGCTCCTGAACCCAAACCGGCTGCAATAAGACCTGATGCTATACCTTTTTTATCTGGAAACCACTTAACTGTATTTGTCATTGCACAACCGTATACTGTACCTACCCCTAGTCCACCAATTATGCCGTGGAACAAATACAATGTGGTAAGTGAAGTGGCATAACCGGAGAGTAACATACCTATACCAAACAGTATCCCTCCAAATAACACCGCAAGTCTGGGACCTTTTTGGTCTGCTATCTTACCAGCAAAGGTCATCGCTATTGGCATCATAACAAGAGTAAGTGAAAATGCCCATGAGGCATCACTTGCTGTCCATTTAAATTGCTCTACCAACGGTTTTTGGAATACACTCCAAGCATAAACTGCACCTATACAGAGATTACATATTATACTAGCTATGAGTATAATCCATCTATTTCTTAATTTTTCTTTCATATACCTACTCCTTCACAGTACTACTTATTAAATTTTACCTATTATTTCAAATTACGATTTATTTTCCTGAGAAAAGAGGTTCACGTTTTTCTTTAAATGCTTTTACTCCTTCTTTATTATCCTGTGTCTGCAAACAAAAACTCTGTTTATCAGTTTCCACTTCTAATGCATCCTCTAAGGTTAATCTTTCGCTTTGATTTATACTTGTCTTAATAAATGCAAGTGGAATAGGCGCAGCTTTAACTAGTTTTTCAGCAAACTGATATGTTTTTTCTTTTAATTTATCATCATCAACAACTTTGTTTATAAATCCAAGCTCATATGCTGTTTCCGAATTAATTAATTCTGCAGTAAACATTAATTCCTTAGCTTTATGGCTGCCAACAGCCCTTGGTAAGAAATAGGATCCGCCACAGTCAGGAACTAACCCAACCTTTGAAAAACTCTGCGCAAAGCGTGCAGACTTAGCACAGTAGATAATATCACATGCAAGAGCAAGATTAAATCCAGCTCCCGCTGCCACACCGTTAACCATTGCTATTACGGGTTTCTCCATTTTTGTAATATACGTAACTATATTCCCTGCCATCTTTATATAGGTTCTTCCATCAATAGAATTATCAATAGACTCTATATATGGTAAATCTCCACCAGCACAGAATGCTTTTCCTGTACCAGTAAGAACCACAACTTTGATTTCGTCATCTTCTTTCACGTCTTTTAATGCTACAATGAACTCTTTGACTAAATCAGGATGAAGGGTATTAAGTACCTTTGCTCTATTCATAATAATAGTAGCTATTCCATTCTCTTTTTCTAATATAATATTTTTCTCCAATTGATTTGCCTCCTTATCATTTTTATGCTTAATATTAGCCTAGTCCATTTCACCAAATTTCCTTTTATCAGCGGGATTTAGCTCCTTTAAGTTTTCATTTAATTTTTCCTCCTTTCCTAACATCTCACTAATAAATATGAGCAAAAACTATGCCACATAAAAAAACCACATATGATTGTGGTTTTTAAAAAAAAGATTATGCAACATTGCACCATTTTTCAATTTTAATAAGATTAATAATGCTCAGAACATTGACTCCTTAATACTTATGGAATAAATACAAAGTGTTTGTTGCTTTTTTGCTCCAATGCATACTTGCAACAGATATTTTTCCATTAGGTATTATAGAGAAAGTTTATATTTCTTAATTTTTCTAGATAAGGTAGAATGGTCTACCCCCAATATCTTGGACGCCTCACGTAAGCTTTTATAATTTTTAAGAGTTTCTTTCAAAAACTCTTTTTCCACTTCCTCAATAACTTCTTTTAGGCTACTTTTACAATTATATCTATATTTTTTCCCTAATTTATTTAATTTGCTAATTTTCAAACTTTCAGGTAGGTCCTTAATTTCTATTAATTCTCCGCTACTAATTACCACTAACCTTTCTACAATATTTTTTAATTCTCGAACGTTCCCTGGCCATTCATACTTGAGTAAACACTCAATAACTTCGGGTTTTAATTGCTTGTTTTTATTGTATTTTTTGTTCATCTTTCGTAAAAATAATTCAATTAAAGGTATTATATCATCGGGTCTTTCACGTAGCGGCGGAATTTCAATTGGAATAATATTAAGTCGATAATAAAGATCTTCACGGAATTGTCCCTTATGAATCATATCTTCTAGATTGCGATTGGTAGCTGCAATAACACGAACATCTACTTGGATAGTCTTAGTACTCCCAACCCTTGAAATGATCATATCTTGAATAGCATGAAGCAGCTTAACTTGAAGATCCAAAGGCAATTCCCCTATTTCATCTAAGAACAGCGTGCCCTTATGAGCCAATTCAAACATTCCAGGCTTACCTTCCTTATTGGCACCTGTGAAAGCTCCTCTTTCATATCCAAATAGCTCTGATTCTAATAAATTATAGTGAATAGCACCGCAATTAAGTTTAATAAAGGCCTCGTCTTTTCTTAAACTATTAGAATATATTATGCGGGCTATTACATCTTTACCAACTCCAGATTCCCCTAATAGCAGACATGTAGAATCAAACATGGCAGCCTTATTAGCATATTCAACAATTCTTTTCATTTCTTTGCTTTTAAATACTAAATTACTCTCAGCAAACTGGCGCTTACGTAGGAGCATCAGCTCCTTATAATATTTTTGAGTAAGTTCATTACTTTCTGTAAGTTTTTTTTGTAAATTACTTAGCTCTGTTACATCTCGAATAGTAGTAACCACCCTATTTATTTTACTTTCTTCGTCAAAAATAGGTGTACCAGTAACAAGGAATTCTTTCTCTCCTTTAATCCTCTGAGTAATCGTAACTGTTTCCTTCTTTTCTAAAACTTTGAGAGTAACCGAATTAGAAATTACACCTTGTTCTACTGCACTTGAAATATATTTACCAATTAAATCCTCTGCCGTCGCTCCAGTAATACGTTGTAAAGATTTATTAACCCTAAGACCAAAACCTTCTCCATCTGAAATATATATTCCATCTGAAAATGCTTCAATAATATTGTCCAGTTCCTTGGTATATTTCTTGCTTAATTCTAAATCATTAGATAGTTTTTCTTGCTGTGATATATCGTTAAATATGCTGATAGCACCTACTATCTTCTCACTATGCCTGATAGGAAAACGATTACAAATCACCGTAACATCATCTAAGAATAACTTTTTTCCTATCTGAGGCTCTCTATTCTTTATATTATTCATCAAAGAAGGATCAGAAACTATATCAGTGATTAACTGCCCCAAAGCTCTATCTTTAGAAATTCCTAAAATTTTCTCTGCCATTTTATTGTAAACTTTAATATATCCAAATTCATCAGTAATAATGGCTCCATTAGTTGTGTATTGTACCAAAGCCGATAAATAATTCTCATTTTCTTTCCCTATTTCTTTCCAGTAATTCATAAGAGTATTTAGAGTAATAGTCCCAATAAGTTTATTATTCTCTAGAACAGGCCAAATTTCTTGTTCCCCAGTACATTTATCAGGAAATTCTTCTGGGTAAACAACTTGGAATTGACGCTTCATAATTACTGTCACATATTCATTTACAGAAATCTCCTCAACTAAGGATTTGGAAAGAATACTATTAGTAATAATACCTATAGGTTTTTCATAGTCATTTATAACTACTACTCCTTCTTTACCTTCATTTAACAAACTTATAACTTTAGTAATTCTGTCATTATTCCTTACAGTTAAAGGGTGCTGATTCATGATGTTTTTGATACTAACTTTCATTTAATTCAACCTCCCTGCGTTTTGGTAGTGTCAGGTAAGACTCCACGTTTTTTATTTCAAGTCCTTTATATATCGAGGGTTACAAAGTTTTTTAAATAAAAAAACAATGACCCCATTTTTTCTGTTATAATTGAAATTCCACAAACAAAAATTCATGCTTTTTCAAGCAGCCATCCTCAAGTATTCTATGAATAAATTTCTGCGTATTAAGCATTTTCTCAGCAATACTGCTGCATCTTTATTTCCATAAGCTACTTTACACTACCTGCATCGGAACTTAAAAAGGAATCTTTGTACAATATCCATTTACAATATTTTGTAATACTATAATTCAAATATACATTAACTTTACAACCTTGTCTATTTAATTTTCAATTTACAAATTTAATAATTTTAAATTTGTATGAACTGATAGGATTGTAGCAACTGATTTACATGATTACTCCAAGAGAATCTGAATATAAAGAAAAAGTCAGACATAAAATCCAATAACAGCAGGCACAAAATCCTCAAGCCCCTTTACAGTAATTTGACCAATTTCAATTATTGAAATTCGGAAGGTCATAGATAAATTGCATTGTAGGAAGTTCTAGTAAACCTATATATTACAGCATGTATTGGAAATATAATTCCTAATGCTCCATTATGCCGGAACAAATTTTGGTTTCAGTAACCAGATTGCCACCAATGGCAAGTGGAATAACCAATGCTTAAGAATATAGGTTTATCTTCAGCTTTTGCTTTTGCAAAGGCTTCTTCTGACCATGGATACCAATCTACTGGATTATATGCATGCTGCAACAGGTATAGTGATTTTTTGTTAATCAATCTATTAGCTTTTTCATGTGTTTTCTGATTTGACATTTTATCACAATCCTTTTATGTGTTTTTCTTAGCATATTAAAAAAGCTATCAGATATAATTTGATAGCTTTTTTAATATTTATATAATTGCTAATTGCATTATTAATATAATTCATATTTTTCATCTTTTCTTATAATACTAAAGAGAATGGACAGTTTAAACTTAACTATCCATTCTTTTTAGCAATTAAATTTTAGGTTAAGGACTAAAAATCTTTTGCCTTTTCTTTTGCTACTTCAATGGCATTTTTTACAATTGCTTCTGAATCTTCACCAATAACATCTAACTTTTCTGCTGATATTGTAGTAAAATCAGTTATCCCAAGGAAACCAAATATTGTTCTTAAATATCTATCTCCCATTTCATATGCTGCGGCTGGCCCTTCTGAATATCCTCCACCTCTTGCAACAATATGAACTGCTTTTTTCCCTTGGCATAGACCAACCGGTCCTTCTGCAGTATATTTAAATGTGATTCCTGTAACACATACATAAT